>JACMOT010000164.1 GCA_014377915.1 Tardiphaga sp. | reverse complement strand
TGGCTCCGGAAGGCGCCGGCGCGGACCATCTCAAGGCACTGGCGCGCATTGCCCGGCTGCTGCGCGATCAGGACGTCGCCAAGAAGCTGCGCGCCTCGCGCGACGCACAGGCGATCTACTCGGTGCTGGCGTTGCCTCCCGCCACCGCTGCCTGACCAACGCGCAAGAACGGCAGCCGCTGGCCAAGCCAATATCCAGACGCATCGCCACGATCCTGGCTTTGCCGCCGAACGCCCATCGCTGAGCCGGCCTCGCGCTTGCCCAGAGCATGATTGGAAATCGTTGACCGGGCGCGCCCGTGGGCGATGCATCGCGCCCCCTTGGGCTTGGAGCTCCGCAGCGCTCTATTACACCAGATCCGTTCATGACGATCTCGAACCTCGCCTGAACCGATTTTCGATCGTCATGGTGAATTCCGGGTTTCCAGCGACTGTTGCTGCGCGAATGCGCCCATCATCGAACGTGCCGAAAACGGCACGGATGAACAGATCGATGTTTTGAATATTGTCGCTCGCTGAGCGCAAATAGATCAGTGCTGGAAAATGGCCATGCCGAAATACCGGCGCGGGTCAGATTGCCAGCAACGCGATACGCAATCCGCTCAATCGTGGCAGCCGCTATCGCATTTCAGATGATACGCGGGTTGGCCCGCGTATCATCGTCGTTCTACGTCCCGCATCTGCTAGTGAACGCTGACGGCCTGCAATTCCTGGCTCCAGGCGTTCGCAATGGCTGCTTCGCGGCTATCGGTCAGCATGATCGGCGTGCCGTCGGCGGCGTGCAGCGCGAACAGCTTCAGTCCCGGCGCGATGTGCGGCGCTTGCGGAAACAATCCGGGCACGTCTTCCGAACGGACCTGCTTGACGTAGGCAATCAGACCTTCGCCCAGATGGGCCAATGCTTCGGTGGTAACGCTTGCAGTGTCAAAGGTGGTACCAACTTCACTCATGGTCTCGACTCCTTCTGGTAGACCAAGCGGTCGAGTCCGCTACTCGTTCCATTCAAGATGCATGACCTGGACGAAAAACCGGATTCCACTTTTTCGGGTCACGCATTATTCGTGCTCATTGATAGCAATTGTCTTAACGACCCTTTCAGGCTCGGGCCTGGCGAGGTCGACGGACAACAGCCCGTTTTTCAGATCCGCTCCCAGCACCAGCATCCCCTCCGCCAGCACGAAGGTGCGCTGGAAGTGGCGCGCGGCGATGCCGCGATGGATGTACTGCCGGGACTTGTCGTCCTGCTGACGGCCGCGGATGACGAGCTGGTTCTCCTCGGTGGTGACGTCGAGCTGATCCCGGGTGAACCCGGCGACCGCCAGCGTGATGCGCAGGCGTTCCGGCTGACCGCTGTTACGGTCGCACCGCTCGATGTTGTAGGGAGGATAGCCGTCGGCGCCCTTGACCACGCGATCGAGCGCACGCTCGATCTCGTCGAATCCCAAAAGGAACGGACTGGATAACGAAGGAACACGAGACATAAAGACAAAGCCCTCTCGAAGCGACTTTGGGTATCAGGGCCCTTACGGCACCCTATCTTCGACCGTCCGGCGGATTGCCGTCCGGTCATCCAACAATATGGGCATGGACTTGCCGGGTTCAAGCACCCGGAAATTGCTGTGCCGAACCTCTAACACGCTGATTTCGGTCAGATATCGATCCGCTGCCGGCCGTCGGCGCTGAACAGGTGCAATTTGTCGCGCGGTGCGATGGCCCGGATCCGCTCGCCGATCGAAGGCGCCATCTGGCCGGGTATCCGCACGATCACCTCGCCGGGCGGTAATTCTCCGGGATGCAGGCTGACGCCTTGTTCGCCCTGCCGGGAGCCATAGACAAAGGTCTCCGCCCCGACCCGTTCAATCGCTTCGACGGTCAATTCCAGTGTGATGCCGCCCGCCGGTGTAAGGTCGGTGGAGATCAGCAGATCCTCGGGCCGGACGCCAAGAATGCCGCCCTGCGAGGCGGCGCGGCTGTCTCCCGCGAATTGCAGCGCAATCTCGCGACCGTCGAGCGGGATCAGGTTCATCGGCGGCGCGCCGATGAAGGAGGCGACGAAGGTCGTCGCCGGCTTGCGGTAGATATCCAGCGGATTGCCGATCTGCTCGACCTCGCCGCCATTCATCACCACCAGGATATCGGCCAGGGTCATGGCTTCCAGCTGGTCGTGGGTCACGTAGATCGAGGTGGTCTGGAGCCGGCGCTGCAGTTTCCGGATCTCGACCCGCATGGCGACGCGCAGCTTGGCGTCGAGATTGGACAGCGGCTCGTCGAACAGAAACACTTTTGGCTGGCGCACGATGGCGCGGCCCATGGCGACGCGCTGGCGCTGACCGCCGGACAGCTGCCGCGGCTTGCGGTCGAGCATGGTGCCGATTTCGAGAACCTTTGCGGCCTCGCGGACGCGGGCGTCAATCTCGGGCTCTTTCATGCCACGGTTGCGCAGGCCGTAAGCCATGTTGTTGTAGACGCTCATATGCGGGTACAGCGCATAGTTCTGGAACACCATGGCGATGTCGCGGTCGGCCGGCTCCACCTGATTGACGACCCGGCCGCCGATGTCGATCTCGCCCGATGTGATCGTCTCCAGTCCCGCGACCATGCGCAGCAACGTCGACTTGCCGCAGCCGGAGGGGCCGACCAGCACGCAGAACTGGCCGTCGGCAATCTCGAAATCGATGCCCTTGATGGCCTCAAAGCCGCCGGGATAAGTCTTGCGGACGTTGCGCAGCGAGACGTTCGACATGTTCTTCCTATTTTTCCGTCTCGACCAGTCCACGCACGAACAGTCGCTGCATGAACACCACCACGGCGACCGGCGGCACCATCGCAAGAATGGCGGTAGCCATGGCCAGTTGCCACTCGGCGAGTTCATCGGTGGTCGTCAGCATCTTCTTGATGCCGGTGACAATGGTCTGCATCGAATCCTGGGTGGTCACCAGCAGCGGCCACAGATACTGGTTCCAGCCGTAGATGAACTGGATCACGAACAGCGCCGCGATGGTCGTGACCGACAGCGGCAGCAGGGTGTCCTTGAAAAAGCGGAACGGGCCGGCGCCGTCGATGCGCGAGGCCTCCAGCAATTCGTCGGGGATGGTCATGAAAAACTGCCGGAACAACAGCGTGCCGGTGGCCGATGCGATCAGCGGCAGGATCAGCCCGGCATAGGTGTCGAGCAGGCGCAGATCGGCGACCACCTTGTAGGTAGGATAGATGCGGACCTCAACCGGAAGCATCAGGGTCACGAAGATGATCCAGAACGCGGTCTTGCGGAACGGAAAGCGGAAATACACCACGGCATAGGCTGACAGGATCGAAATGAAGATCTTGCCGATCGCGATGCCGGCGGCCGTGATGAAGGAATTCAGCAGCATCTGGCCGACCGGCTCGCGGCTGTAGCGCGACGCACCGACAAAGACGGCCCGGTAATAGTTCTCCATGCCGTGGCCGCCCGGCGACAGCGGCATGTTGCCGTTGACCACGGTGGCAGCATCGTGCGTCGAGGCGATGAAGGCGATGTAGACCGGAAAGGCGACGATGAAGACGCCGAAGGTCAGGATGGCGTAGGCGACGATATCGCTCCAGCGGCGGTGCTCGACCATCAGTACTGCACCTTGCGCTCGACGTAGCGGAACTGGATGGCGGTGAGGGCGATCACGATGACCATCAGCACGACGGATTGCGCAGCCGAGCTGCCGAGATCGCCGCCAAGCCGGCCGTCGGCATAGACCTTGTAGACCATCGTCGTGGTCATGCCGGCCGGGCCACCGCCGGTCACGGCGTCGATGATGCCGAACGTGTCGAAGAACACGTAGACGACATTGACGACCAGCAGGAAGAACGCCGTCGGCGACAGCAGGGGAAAGGTGATGGTCCAGACCCGGCGTAGCGGCCCGGCGCCGTCGATGGCGCCGGCCTCCAGCACGCTGCGGGGGATCGACTGCAGGCCGGCGAGGAAGAACAGGAAGTTGTAGGAGATCTGCTTCCAGACCGCGGCCATGACGACCAGCGTCATGGCATGGTTGCCGTTGAGCAGTGGATTCCAGTCGAAGCCGAGCAGGCGCAGCGGCCGCGCCAGCGTGCCCAGCGTGGGATGGAACATGAAGAGCCACAGCACGCCGGCGACGGCAGGCGCGACGGCGTAGGGCCAGATCATCAGCATCTTGAAGACGGGCGCTGCCTTCAGATTCTTGTCGGCCTGGGTCGCGAACAGCAGCGCGATGGTCAGCGACAGCGCCGCCACCAGCGACGAAAACACCACCGTCACGCCCATCGCCTTGTAGTATTCCGGCTGCGCGAACAGCGCCTGGTAGTTCTCAAACCCGATGAAATCCGAACTCAGGCCGAAGGCGTCCTCGCGCAGGAACGACTGCCAGACCGCCTGGAACGCGGGCCAATAGAAAAATACAAACGTGATCACCAGCTGCGGCACCAGCAGCAGATAGGGCAGCAGCTTGTTCTTGAAAACGGCTGTCTTTTCCATGCTGGTCGACGGATCCCGGAGAACGATCAAAACTCGTGATGTCATCACCTGCGACAGCGGGTGATGCAGTAAACGCAATCGCCTGTCGGACAAACGGACGCCTGAGTCGACCGGGTCGCACGGTCCATGCCCGCGATTGCGGGGCTGGCCCGGCGACGACAGCGCCCGAT
>JACMOT010000163.1 GCA_014377915.1 Tardiphaga sp. | reverse complement strand
GATGCGGCCGCCGACAAGGTGCTGCAGGAAACCGACCCCAGCAAGCGCGATCTGCTGATCAAGGCCGCGTTCGAGATCAGCAACAAGGATTTCGCCTACATCCCGCTGCACCAGCAGGCGCTGGCTTGGGGCGTTTCCAAGAAGCTCAAGGTGGTGCAGCGCGCCGACAACCAGGTGCTGCCCTACTGGTTCGTGAAGTCGGAATAGGCGGCTTAAAGGCGCCGCACCCAACAGCCGTCATTGCGAGGTCTGGGGAAGCCGATCGGCTTTCCCCTTAGCGAAGCGAGGCGGCAATCCAGAAGGCCGCAAGCAAAGGCCGGATTGCTTCGTCGCAACGGCTCCTCGCAATGACGGGCAAATTCTTAAAAATCCTTGCGAAAGCGAAGGGACGCCATGCTCGCTTTCATTTTGCGCCGAGCCCTGCAATCCGTGGGCGTCATGATCGCCGTCGGCATCATCTCTTTCGCGATGTTTCGCTTCGCCGGAGATCCCGTGAACCAGATGGTGGCGCTCGACACCTCCGCCGCGCAGCGCGCCGAGATCCGCCAATCGCTCGGCCTCGACGATCCCGTCGTGGTCCAGTTCGCGCGGTATTTCATCGATGCCGCGCAGTTCAAGTTCGGGGTGTCCTACCAGTTTCGCCAGCCGGTCTCGGCGCTGCTGAAGGAGCGCATGCCGGCGACGCTGGAACTCGCCACCTGCGCCACCGTACTGGCCATGGGATTCGGCATTTTGATGGGGATCTACTCGGCGCTGCGCCGGGATTCGTTCTTCGCCAAGGTGCTGCAGGCGGTGTCGCTGATCGGCATCTCGCTGCCGACCTTCCTGATCGGCATCCTGCTGATCTATCTGTTCGCGGTGATTCTCGGCTGGCTGCCGTCGTTCGGCCGCGGCGAGGTGGTGAAATTCGGCTGGTGGACCACCGGCCTGCTCACCGTCTCCGGACTCAAGGCGCTGATCATGCCGTCGATCACGCTCGGCCTGTTCCAGATGACACTGATCATGCGGCTGGTGCGCGCCGAAATGCTCGAGGTGCTGCGCACCGATTACATCCGCTTCGCCCGCGCCCGCGGTCTCAGCACCCGCGCGATCCATTTCGGCCACGCGCTGAAGAACACACTGGTGCCGGTGATCACCGTGGCCGGACTGCAATTCGGATCGGTAATCGCTTTCGCGATCATTACCGAGACGGTGTTTCAATGGCCCGGGATGGGATTGCTGTTCGTGCAGGCGGTGCAGAATGTCGATATTCCGATCATGGCGGCCTATCTGCTGGTGGTGTCATTGATTTTCGTCACCATCAACATGATCGTCGACATCCTCTACACCATTGTCGATCCGCGCCTGCGCGCCACCGTCGGACGCGCCGCATGAGCAATCGCCCCGCCTCGCCCTCGCTGTTCGCCCGCGCCATCGACAGTGACATCTTCTATTCGTTCCGGCGCTCGAAGCTGACCATGGTGGCCGGCTTCATCGTCGCGGTGCTGCTTTTGCTGGCGGTGTTCGCGCCGCTGTTCGTGGTGCAGGATCCGTTCGATCCGCGCCAGCTCGAACTGATCAATTCGCGGATCTCGCCGCTGTGGACCGCGGAGGGGCAACGACCGTTCCTGCTCGGCACCGACGAACAGGGCCGCGACGTGTTTTCCGCGATTCTCTACGGCATGCGGATTTCGCTGACGGTCGGCATTCTCGGCGTCGGCTTCGCCGCCGTGCTCGGCATCGGGCTTGGCCTGATCGCCGGCTATGTCGGCGGCTGGGTCGACAGCCTGATCATGCGCATCGCCGACGTCCAGCTGACCTTTCCGGCGATCCTGATCGCGCTGCTGATCGACGGCGTCGTCAAATCGGCGCTCGGCAACCACCTCGATGCCACCACCACGCTGCTGGTGCTGGTGGTCGCGATCGGGCTGAGCTTCTGGGTGCAATATGCCCGCACCGTGCGCGGCTCGGTGATGGTGGAAAAAAACCGCGACTATGTCGCCGCGGCCCAGCTGATCGGTCTCCCCGCGCGGGTCATCATGATCCGCCATATTCTGCCGAACACGATGGGGCCGATCCTGGTGATCGCCACCATCAACCTCGCACTCGCCATCATCACCGAGGCGACTTTGTCGTTTCTCGGCTCTGGCATGCCGGACACCATGCCGTCGCTGGGGACGCTGATCCGGATCGGCAATAATTATCTGTTCTCCGGCGAATGGTGGGTGGTGGCCTTTCCGGGCATCGCGCTGGCCTCGCTGATCCTGTCCATCAACCTGCTTGGCGACTGGCTGCGCGACGCCTTGAACCCGAAATTGCAATGAGCGAACCTGTCCTCTCCGTCCGCGACCTGCGCGTCGAATTCGCCAACCGCCGCGGCGTGTTGCGCGCCATCGACGGCGTTTCCTTCGACATCGCCAAGGGCGAGGTGCTCGGCGTGGTTGGCGAATCCGGCGCCGGCAAATCCGTCACCGGGCTGGCGGCGATCGGGCTGATCGACCCGCCCGGCCGCATTGCCGGCGGCGAGATCTATCTGTCCGGCCTGCGCATCGACAACCTCCCGCCGGACCAGATGCGCCAGATCCGCGGCAAGCGGATCGGCATGATCTTCCAGGACCCGCTGACCAGCCTCAACCCGCTCTACAAGATCGGCGACCAGCTGGTGGAGACCATCCGCACCCACCTCAACCTCAACGAAACCGCGGCGCGCAAACGCGCCATCGACCTGCTCGCCGAGGTCGGCATCCCCGCCCCTGAAAAGCGTATCGACGCCTATCCGCACGAATTCTCCGGCGGCATGCGGCAGCGCGTCGTGATCGCGCTGGCGATCTGCGCCGAACCCGAGCTGATCATCGCCGACGAGCCAACCACCGCGCTCGATGTCTCCGTGCAGGCGCAGATCATCGCGCTGATCAAGCGGCTCGGCCGCGACCATGGCACCGCGGTGATGCTGGTCACCCATGACATGGGCGTGATCGCCGAAACCTCCGACCGCGTCGCCGTGATGTATTCCGGCCGCATCGCCGAGATCGGCCCGGTCCGCGACGTCGTGCAAAATCCGTTGCATCCCTATGCCAAGGGCCTGATGGGCGCGATCCCGACTTTGGCCGGCGATGCCTCGAAGCGTCTGGTACAAATCCCCGGCTCAATGCCCAGACTGTCCGACATTCCGCCGGGCTGCGCTTTCAATCCACGTTGCGACTTCGCGTTCGACCGCTGCCGGATCAAGCGTCCCGAGCCGATCCGCGTCGGCGCCCAGCAGGTGGCCTGTCATCTCTATGATCGCGCGGATGCGGAGACCGCGGCATGACCACGCTGGTACAGGTCCGCGACCTGCGACGTGCCTTCGATGTCTCGAAGCCGTGGCTCAACCGCGTCATCGAGCGCAGCCCGATGGAATTCCTGAAGGCCGTCGACGGCGTCAGTTTCGACATCGCCAAGGGCGAAACCTTTGCGCTGGTCGGCGAGTCCGGCTCCGGCAAGACCACGGTGGCGCGCATGGTGGTCGGCCTGCTGCCGCCCACCTCCGGCGACGTCATCATCGACGGTGTCTCGATGAGCGATCCAAAACAGGCCGACGCCCGGCAGCAATTGCGCCGGCGCATCCAGATGATCTTCCAGGACCCCTATGCCAGCCTCAATCCGCGGCTGCGGGTCGATGCCATCATCGCCGAGCCGATCCGCGCCTTCAAGCTGATGCACAGTGAACGTGATATCCGCAGCCGGGTCGGCGAATTGCTGGTGCTGGTCGGGCTGCATCCGGACGACGGCCAGAAATACCCGCACCAGTTCTCCGGCGTCCAGCGCCAGCGCGTCGCCATCGCCCGCGCGCTGGCTTCCGAAGCCGACTACATCCTCTGAGACGAACCGACCACCGCGCACGACGTCTCGGTGCAGGCGCAGATTCTCAATCTGATGCGCGAGCTGCAGGACAAGTTCGGCCTGACCTATCTGTT
>JACMOT010000162.1 GCA_014377915.1 Tardiphaga sp. | reverse complement strand
GCCTCGTCAATGATGCGCCGCCGCTGACCGAAATGATCCGGCTAAATCCGGCTGTGCGCGACGTCGCTATCGTCGCCTTCGCCGACCGCCGCAGCGGTGTCGGCCTGTACGCCTTTGTCGAGGCCGACGACGTCGCGCTTGAGCCAAAGCTGCAGGCCACACTCGCCGCCGCCCGGGGGCCGAAGCCGCCGGAGCATCTGCAGGTGATCCCGGCGCTGCCGCGCGACGCGGCCGGACAAATCCGCACCGAGATCCTGCAACTGGTGGCGATGAACCAGCTCGATCTGATCGAGCCGCTGATGAGCAGCGAGGCGGATCGGGTGTTCCTGAAGGGCATTCTGGAATCGCGGAAGAATTTACGCGACCGGTTCAATTTCGAGACGCCGGCGGCGTAATACCTGAAACCCGTACCCGTCAGCCGTCATCGCGAGGAGCCAACGGGTCCGGCTTCGCCGGCCCGATGATAAACTCCGCGACGCGGCGATCCAGAGCCACAAGCGAAGACTGGATTGCTTCGTCGCAACGGCTCCTCGCAATGACGGCTGATAGGCGGGTGGGCAATTCTGAGCTACGAGAACGCCTTCGAACTCGACGCCCGCCACAATGTCCACAGTGTCCACAATCTCGACGGCATGTGCAGCACAAACGCATCGTGATCTGGCCGCGCCATTCGTTCCAGATCGCGCTTCACCAGCGCCAGCGGCAGGAAGGCGCGACGCGTCTCCGCCGGCAGTTGCGGCAACAGCGCTTCCGCCAGCGCGAGCTGGGCGCGGGCGCCTGATATCAATTGATCGAGCGTCGCGCGGATCGCCGGCGTCAGCCGGCCGGCAAAGACTTCTTCGGAGCTGCCGTAATTCTGGATCAGCATGTCCCGCGGCAGATACATCTGCCGTCGCGCGGAATCCTGCGGCAGCGTCGCGATGATCCGCGCCACGCCCTGCGCCAGACCGCCATGGTCGGCGGCCTGCTCGGTCGCTTCCGAGGTCGCGCCCAGAATTTTCGCCGACAGCGCCAGCAGCGTCGAGAACGTATCGCCGAAATGACTCTCGAGCACGCCCAGATCCGGCATCGGATCATGGTAGAGATCGAACACATGCGCATCGATCAGCTTCGTCAATCGGTCGAGCGGCAGATCGTGGGTCCGGACCGCGAGCAGCAGTTCGGCGGCCACCGGATTGTTCTCGACATCGCCGTGGCCGATGCCGGCCAGCGTGTCGGTCCACCATTGCAGGCGGATCTCGCCGGGCAGCGGCTGGCTGACCTGGTCGCGAATCCGACAAATCTCCGCGTTGAAGGCATAAAGCGCGAGCAGCGCGCGGCGCCGGTCGTTCGGCACGAACAGCGTCGTCGCGTAACGTCCGAAATCATGGCTTCGCACCAGTTCGGCGCAAAACGCCGCGGCATCGGTGCCGGCGCTCATGCGACCGCGATCAACGCCGCCGCGACGCGGCGACGCTCGCCGAACATCACATTATACGTACGGATCGCGGGGCCGGTCTGCATCGCATCGATCACGACATGGACGTTGCGCAGGGCCTCGCGCAGGTCGCGCGGCACGATCCAGACCTCATTGCCGGTGCCGATAATCAGGGTGTCGATACCCGCGGCATTCTCGAACACGCGCTTCAGCGCGTGACGGTCGATATCGGCTGGTTTCCTGACCGCCCAGGCCCAGATCGCATCGGGCAGGCACAATAGCGAGCCCTGATGCGACATGGTGTCGAAATGGAAGCCGCCCTTGCCATAGGCCTCGATGCCCGCGGGGCGCGGCAGATGCGGTGCCTCGGGAGGTACCGGCATGTTCAGCCCTTCTTCGAATGGTCCGGCGCGGTGTCGCGCTTTTCGCCAACGCCGAGATAGATCAGGATCGGTGCCGCGATGAAGATCGAGGTATAGGTGCCGACCAGAACCACGCCGAACATCATGACCGCGGTGAAGGAGTGGATCGCGTTGCCGCCGAACAGCAGCAGCGCCAGCAACGCCAGCGTCACCGTGACGTGGGTGATGATCGAGCGCGACAGCGTCGAATTGATCGACTCGTTGAGCAGTTCCGGCATCGGCATCTTCTTGTAGCGCCGAAGCATTTCACGGATGCGGTCATAGATGACGACGGTGTCGTTCAGCGAGTAGCCAAGAATCGTCAGCAGCGCCGCGATGCTGGTGAGATCGAACTCGACCTGGGTCACCGACATGAAGCCGATGGTCAGCACGATGTCGTGGACGTTGGCGATCATGGCGCCGAGCGCGAACTGCCATTCGAACCGGAACCAGAGATAGACCAGAATGCCGAGGATCGCGAGCATCAGGCCGAGCATGCCATAGGCCAGCAATTCGCTGGAGACGCGCGGGCCGACCACTTCGACGCGGCGATACTCGACATTGGTACCGAGCGCACCGCGAACCTTCTGCACCGCGCCCTGCTGGGCCGCGTCGCCGCCCGGCTGTTCGGCGACGCGGATCAGCACGTCGGCGGGACCGCCGAACTGCTGGATCTGCACTTCGCCGAGGCCCAGCGCACCGAGCGTGGAACGCATCGCCGGAATATCCGCGGTGCCGCTCTTGGCCTGCACTTCGAGCAGCGTACCACCCTTGAAATCGATGCCGAAATTCAGCCCGTGGGTGAAGAACAGGACGATGGCGAGGATCGACAGCAGCGCCGAGATGGGAAAGCTGATGCGTCGAAAGCGCGTGAAATCGAACTTGGTATCGTCAGGGACGATACGCAGCGACGGCAGCCAGCCCATCGCGCTGACGATGCTCAGCACCACGATGAGGGCCCCGAGGCCATAAAGAACAGTTTGTGTCAAAGCCAGCTCCGCAATCTCAAATCGGCACGCTGGTCGGCCGCTTCCAGCGTACCCAGCCTGCGACGATCAGGCGGGTAACGGTGAAGGCGGTGAAGACCGTGGTGACGATGCCGATGCCGAGCGTCACGGCGAAGCCGCGCACCGGACCGGTCCCGATATAGAACAGCACCGCGGCGGCGATGAAGGTGGTGACGTTGGAATCCAGGATGGTCGACAGCGCGCGCTTGAAGCCGGCATCGATCGCCGAGATCGCGGTACGGCCGCCGCGGACTTCCTCGCGGATGCGCTCATAGATCAGCACGTTGGAGTCCACCGCGATGCCGACCGTCAGCACGATGCCGGCGATGCCGGGCAGCGTTAACGTCGCGTTCAAGAGCGACAGCACGCCGAAGATCATGGCGACGTTGATCGCCACCGCGATGTTGGCGAACAAGCCGAACAGCCGGTAGGTCAACAGCATGAAGATGATGACGAGAATCGATCCGATATAGGCAGCCAGTTCGCCCTTCTCGATCGAGTCGGCGCCGAGGCCGGGACCGACGGTGCGCTCCTCGATGATGGTCAGCGGCGCCGGCAGCGCGCCGGCGCGCAGCAGGATCGACAGGTCGTTGGCGGCCTGCACGGTGAAGCTGCCGGAAATCTGCCCGGAGCCACCGGTGATCGGTTCGCGGATCACCGGCGCGGACACCACTTCATTGTCGAGCACGATCGCGAACGGCTGGCCGACATTGTCGAGTGTCGCCTGCGCGAATTTGCGCGCGCCGGAGGTGTTGAAACGGAAGCTGACGATCGGCTCGTTGGAGCGCTGATCGAAACCGGGCTGCGCGTCGATCAGATCGGCGCCGGACACCAGCACCGCCTTCTTGACGATATAGGGCACCTTCGGCGATTGCGAGGACAGCAGCAGGTCGGAATCCGGCGGCACCCTGCCCTGCGCGGCCTGATCGGCCGGGATGGTGGAATCAACCATCCGGAAGTCGAGCTTCGCGGTCTTGCCGAGCAATTCCTTCAGCCGGGTCGGGTCCTGCAGGCCGGGCACCTGCACCAGGATACGATCGACGCCCTGGCGTTGGATCAGCGGCTCCACGGTACCAAGCTCGTTGACGCGGCGCTCGACGATCTGGATCGACTGCTCGACCGACTGCCGGACGCGGTCGGTGATCGCCGCCTGCGGCACGGTCATCCGGATCAGGCCACCGCCGGCATCCGCGACATCGAGGCTGCGCTGGCCATTGGCGCCCAGCAGGCCGCCCAGCGGCTGCGACAATTCGCGCAGCTTGGTCAGCGCGGTCGGGACTTCGGTGTCCTTGGTGACGCGGACCTCGACAATATCGTTGCGGACGCTAAGGCCGGTATAGACGATCTTGGCGTCGCGCAGGGTACGGCGCGCGTCGTCGCGAACCTGGTCAAGCCGATCCTTCTTTACCGAATTGGCGTCCACCTCGAGCAGGATGTGCGAGCCGCCCTGCAGATCGAGGCCAAGCACCAGATGGCGCTGCGCCCATTTCGGCCAGGTCTTGACCTGGGCCTCGGGGAAGAAATTCGGAACCGCGCACAGGCAGACCACCAGCGCCGTGAGGATGATCGCCAGCGCCTTCCACCGCGTGAAATACAACATCGAGTTAACCCGTCAGATTCTTGAAATGGTGACGCGCGAGCGCATCAGCTCGCGGATGTCTCGTCCTTGACGGGCTTGGCATCGGCCTTGTCGGCCTTTTCCTTGGCCGGCTCGCCCTTGGTGCGTACGCCGGAGACCATCGAGCGCATCTGGCGCACGCGGACGCCATCGGCGATTTCGACCTCGACCTGCTCGTCATCGACGACCTTGGTGACCTTGCCAACCATGCCACCGGTGGTGACGATGGTGTCGCCACGGCGGATGTTCTTCACCAGCTCGGCATGGTCCTTCACCTTCTTCTGCTGCGGGCGCAGGATCAGGAAATACATGATGACGAAGATCAGGGCGAACGGCAGCAGCGACATCAGCATCGAGTTGGTGTCGCCGCCGGCTGCGGCAGCCTGGGCAAACGCAGGGGTAATGAACATCGGGAATTCCTCATGGAAACTGGGGGATCAACCGGCGACGCAGCGGCGTTCGGCCGTTTGGCAAATTCGCGCAGACTATAACGGCCAGCGCCCCAATTGCAACGCTGCCCGGCGGCCGATCCGTACCGCTTGCAGACCTCTTCCCGGCTCGATATGGGTTCGCGCCGAGGAAAGTCAAAAATGTCCAAAAAGCCCAATAAAACCAATCGTGGCGCCCTGAAAAAGCCGATCGCCAAACCGGCCGTCGCCAAGCTCCGCAAGGCCATGACAAAGCACCCGCGACCAGCGGTCGCTGCCCGCATCGATGAGCGCATCGCGCTTGCGCTGGAGGCGATTGCCGCCGGGATGGCCGCCGCGGCGCCAAAACTGTCCAATGCCGATTCGCTGGACAGCGCCGATGCCTTCATCTGGCATCCGGACGGACGCCTGGCGCCGGTGCCGAAGGTCAGCCGTGTCGATCTCAGCCTGTTGCAGGGCATCGAGCGACTGCGCGACATCCTGATCGAGAACACCGAGCGCTTCGCCAATGGCCTGCCAGCCAATAATGCCCTGTTGTGGGGCGCCCGCGGCATGGGCAAGTCGTCGCTGGTGAAAGCGGCGCATGCCTCCGTCAATGCCAGCCCTTCGGTCGATGGCCGCCTCAAACTGGTTGAAATCCACCGCGAGGACATCGAAAGCCTGCCGGCGCTGATGGCGCAGATCCGCGCCTCCGAGTTCTATTTCATCATCTTCTGCGACGATCTGTCCTTCGACGGCAATGACGCCTCCTACAAGTCGCTGAAGGCGGTGCTGGAGGGCGGCATTGAGGGCCGACCCGACAATGTCATCCTCTACGCCACCTCGAATCGCCGCCATCTGCTGGCGCGCGAGATGGTCGAGAACGAGAGCTCGACCGCGATCAATCCCGGCGAAGCCGTCGAGGAGAAAGTCTCGCTGTCGGACCGGTTCGGGCTCTGGCTCGGCTTTCACAAATGCAGCCAGGACGAATATCTCGACATGGTGCGCGGCTATTGCAGCCATTACGGCATCGCACTCGACGAAGCCGAACTGGCGCGCGAGGCGCTGGAATGGTCGACCACCCGCGGCTCGCGCTCCGGTCGCGTCGCCTGGCAATTCACCCAGGAACTGGCCGGCCGCATGGGCATCCGGCTGGCGGGGAAGTAGCAAGCACCGATCTGTTCCCCGGACGCAGGGCAGCGCGCGGCTATTGCCGCGTGGTACACCGCAGAGCCGGGGTCCCAGTTACTCAAATGCGCAACCGGGACCCCGGATCTGCGGAGCGGCATGAAGAATGCCGCACCGCGTCCGGGGAACGAGAAAAAAGGCGCCGCCTGTTTCCAGACGGCGCCCTTTTGCTACTTCGCTGATACCATCGCCTATGCGCCGTTCAGGAATTGCAGCGGATCGACCGGCGACGAGCCCTTGCGGATCTCGAAGTGCAGCTGCGGTGAGCCGACTTCGCCGGACTGACCGGACTTCGCGATCACCTGGCCGCGCTTGATGGTCTCGCCGCGCTTCACCAGCAGTTCACTCGCATGGGCATAGGCGGTGACATAGCCGTTGGAGTGCCGGACCAGCACGAGATTGCCGTAGCCCTTCAGCTCGTTGCCGGAATAGGCCACGACGCCGTCTTCAGCCGCCTTCACCGGCGTGCCCTCGGGCACGGCGACATTAATGCCGTCATTGGATTTGCCATTGGTCTTGGCGCCGTAACCGGTGACGACGCGACCGCGCACCGGCCAGCGGAACGTCGGCAAGGCGCCGGTGGCATCGGCGGCCTTGGCCGGCGCTTCGGTGACGGCCTCTTCCGGCGTGGTGGTGGCCTGGGCCAGACGCGCCTTCTCCCTCGGAGCCGGTTCGGCGGTCGCCATCCGGGTGGCGGGTGCCGACATCACGGCGCCGACCGGCGCCGCCGCGACAGCAACCGGCGCCGCGAGCGGCGCGGCGGGCGCCCCGGTGGGCGAAGCTGGAACGGTGATCTTGGTGCCAAACTTGAGCT
>JACMOT010000001.1 GCA_014377915.1 Tardiphaga sp. | reverse complement strand
GAGGTCACGGTGTGGCTGCGCTTCAGCGCCTCGATCGGCATGTTGAGCACGGCCAGATGGTCAGCCATGAAGAAGGCGTCGAACTTGCCGGCTTCCAGTTTTTGAATGAGCTGCTTCAGCACCGGGAAGTTGAAATTGGCATCGGGCACCGCGCCCGGATAGCGCCAGGCGCCGGTGTGAATGCTGACGGGCCGCATGAAGGCCCCGAGCCGCAATTGACGCTTCGCCATATGGTCCCCGCTTTGATGACCATGAAGAGATAGGAACGGCGCGCGCGGAAGGCATCACGGATCGCGAGAAGATTATTGCGATTTATCGCGGTGGTACGATGGTTTTCTGCCAGGGCGTCGCGTTCTGGACGGATCGATGGCCATAGCCGGGCGATGCTATCACTTCAGAAGGCGCGGGCCATGGAACGGGATTCGCTGGCCAGAAGCTCTTCGTTTTCCGCCAGTTGGATCCATGACAACGCGAGATCAAGAAACACGCGCACCTTGTCGATGTCGTCTTCCAGACTGGCCTTTCGCCCAAGCGATGCCGCCGCCTGCCGATATTCCAAAGACGCCGTCGTGAACGTCGAAAAACCAACATCCTCCTCGAAACGGTGCATCTGCCCCATCGTCTGAACTCCTCGCACTGGAGAGGTGGTATCTATCCACTATTGTCGAGGATTGAATTAAGAAAATTGTGAAAATAAGGCCGAGTTCAAGCTTCGTTCAGATTAGTCGGTCGGCAAAAAGTCGAGTTGCATTTTACCGCCGCACCAATGGAAGAAGGGCAGCGGTGCGTCGTGCCGCAGCGGGCCGGTGGCCAGTCGCTTCTGCAACTGATTAAGTACGTTCTTGGTCATTGCGTGGGCGTCGGCCAGATGCTCGGAGCCGAGTTCGACCCAGACCAGTTCGACCAGTTCAGCATCGGCATGGATGACGCCCTCGATGCGATGGGCGATTGCGGAGGCATCAGCCGTGAAGAACCTGGTATCGAAACGCTTGATCCGACCGGGCGGGGTGATGGCGCGGGCGATCAGAAACAGGCCGGAGGGATCCGGCAACAACCCCGCATCGCTGAACGCCGCCCACGGTCCCGGCAATGGCCTGGTAGCACCGTCGGCCTTGCGGCCGAGGCACAGCCCGGTCTCTTCGCAGGCCTCCCGGATCGCGGCGACCGCCAGTGAGCGCGCGCGTGACGGCGCCGTCTTCGGACTGCCCTTGGCAAGGTTGGCCTCCAACTCGGGCGGCAGCGGCGCGGCGATCGGGATCTTGTTGTCGGTCTTGTCGACGCTGCCACCGGGAAACACGAACTTGCCGGGCATGAAGACCACATTGGCGTGACGCTTGCCGACCAGCACCTTGGGGATCGGGCCGGAACGATCCACCAGCATCAATGTCGCCGCATCGCGGGGGCGCTTGTAGGGATGGTGATCCGCTTCCTTGCCGATCTGTATTTCGCTCATGGCGCCCTCGAACTTTTCTTGTTTTTACTTGCGATGGACGGCCAGCGTATCAGTCGTGGTCGCCGTCGCCAAATCCATGCATCCGGAATGCCCATTGCAGGCCGACCACGGCTCCCTTGACCGGTTGCAGCAAGGCTAGCGACGCGAACAGGGTGAACGGCAGATATACCGCCAGTTGCAGCCATATCGCCGGCGCATAGTCGGTCTCGATCCACAGGATCATCGGTACCAGCAGATGGCCGACAATGACGATCACGAGATAGGCGGGCAGATCGTCGGCGCGATGCGCCGAAAAGTCCTGGCTGCAGACCGAGCAGTGATCGTCGACTTTCAGGAAGGCGCGAAACAGTTTGCCTTCGCCGCAATTCGGGCAGCGCCCAACGAAGCCGCGCTTCATCGCGGTCCAGACATCGCGCTTGGCAACGGGATCGAGTGCAGCCGGCCAGGTGTTGGTCTTGCCAGCTAAGGACTTGGCGGTTGTGTCTGTCGTCACGACGATCTCCCCTTGTTCGGCTTTGGAGCGCTTTTCTCGCCCGCAGTGCCTGAAGCGGCCTTGGCTTTCAATCGGGCATTCCGTCCAAGCTTGACCTTTTTCGGCGGCCTGGCAGGCTTCTTGTCGAGTTTCTTATCGAGTTTCTTGGCGATCTTGACCGACTTGCTGCCCGGATGCCGTCCAATACCGGCTGCGCCATCGCCTCGGGCATCGCGGCGTTGACCTTTGCGTTCAACGTGGCCTTCGGAAAGAAGTTCAAAACGTAATGCGCCCGCCACCGGCGCGGCTTCGACCAGCCGCACATCGACCACGTCGCCCAATCGGTGCATCGCACCGCTGCGCGTTCCTACCAGCGCGTGGCGGGCTTCATCATAGTTGAAGTATTCCGTGCCGAGCGTGCGGATCGGAATCAACCCGTCGGCGCCGGTATCACTCAGCTTCACGAACAGTCCGGCGCGGGTGACACCGGAGATGCGGCCCTGGAATGTCGCGCCGATGCGGTCGGCCAGGAAGTGGGCGATCAACCGGTCAGAAGTTTCACGCTCCGCCTTCATAGCGCGGCGTTCGGTGACCGAAATCTGCGCTGCGACTTCCGCCAGCGTTTCCATCGTCTCCGTTTCCGGCAACGCGCCTTCACCAAGTCCAAGCCCGCGGATCAGCGCGCGATGCACGACCAGATCGGCGTAGCGCCGGATCGGCGAGGTGAAATGCGCATAGCGGCGCAGGTTCAGACCGAAATGTCCGTAGTTTTCCGAGGCGTATTCAGCCTGGGCTTGCGATCGCAACACCACTTCGTTCACCAGCGGTTCGGAATCGTGACCCTTCACTTTTGCGAGCACGCCGTTGAACAGCGAAGGTCGCAACGCACCGGTCTTGGCAAACGGCAGATCGAGGGTCTTGAGGAATTCCTGCAGATTATGGACCTTCTCCTGCGAAGGCTCGTCGTGCACCCTGTAGATAAGCGGTAGCGCCTTTTTTTCAAGCATCTCCGCCGCGGCGACATTGGCGAGGATCATGAACTCCTCGATCAATTTATGCGCATCGAGGCGCTCCGGTACGATCACACGATCTACCGTGCCATCGGGCTTCAGCAGGATTTTTCGCTCGGGAATGTCGAGGTCGAGCGGGTCCCGTTCGTCGCGGGCGAGTTTTACCAGCGCATAGGCGTCGTACAGCGGCTGCAGGATCGGTTCGAGAATCGGGCCGGTGGTATCGTCGGGGCGGCCGTCGATCGCGGCTTGCGCCTGCGCGTAGCTCAGCTTGGCCGCCGAGCGCATCAGGATGCGGTGGAAGGTGTGAGAGCGCTTGCGGCCGTCGGCGCCGATCACCATGCGCACGGCCAGCGCGCCGCGCGCCTCGCCTGGAACCAGCGAGCACAGATTGTTGGAGATCCGCTCCGGCAACATCGGCACGACGCGGTCGGGAAAATACACCGAGTTGCCACGCGTCAGCGCATCGCGGTCCAGCGCCGAGCCGGGTCGCACATAGAACGCAACGTCGGCGATCGCGACGGTAACGATGTAGCCGCCCTTGTTGTCGGGATCGGGCTGCGCATAGACCGCGTCATCATGGTCCTTGGCGTCCGGCGGATCGATGGTGACCAGCGGTACATCGCGCCAGTCCTCGCGGCCCGCCAGCGTCGCCGGCTGGGCCGCCTCGGATTCCTCGATAGCAGCCGATGAGAAGGCCTGCGGAATTTCGTGGGAGTGGATGGCGATCAGGCTGACCGCCTTTTCGCTCGATAGCGAGCCGAACCGTTCCTTGACCTTGCCGGAAGCCAGCCCATAGCCGCGGGTATGGATCAGGTCGACGCTGACCAGGTCGCCATCCTCGGCGCCGTTGCTGTCATTGGCCGAGATGTTGAGTTCGCCGCGACCGGCCTGTTTCTTGTCGACCGGGACCAGCCGTCCGCCGCCACCGGGCAACGCGCGATAGATTCCGAGCAGCCGCGCCTTGGCCTTGTCGACCAGCTTGATGACCCGGCCGCGATAGGCAACGGACTCTCCTTCCGTCTCGATCTTCTCGATGCGTAGCATCGCGCGATCGCCGATCCCGGCGGCGGTACCGGGCAGGGGGCGTCGTGGCACGTGGATGCGGATCTTTGGCGTGGCGCCGTTGGCGACTTCATCCCACTCGGTGGGAGTCGCGATCAGCTCGCCGTCGCGGTCGCGGCCGGTGATGTCGACCAGCACGGTCGGGGGCAGCGCCGCGGGCTCGCGGATCGCCTTGCCCTGCTTGGCGATCACGCCCTCATGGGCGAGCTCGCGCAAAATCTGCTTCAATTCGATACGGGCGGCGTTCTTGAGGCCAAACTCCCGCGCGATTTCGCGGGTACCTATCTTGCCAGGATTCGTGCGGACGAACGCCACGATCGCATCCCGGCTTGGAAACCCACTATCCCGTTTCTTGCTCACAATTATCCGTTCTTGCCCGCGCTCTTCTTCGCGGCAGGTTTTTTCGCGGCCTTCTTGGCCGGCGACGTTTTGGCCTTCACGGGCGCGCGGGCCTTGCTGGCAGCGGCACCTTCGGCCTTCGGCTTGGCGGCGGCTTTTTTCGCAACCGCCTTCTTGGCAACTGCTTTCTTGGCCGGCTTCTTCTCGGCGGCATCCGCCTTGGCGGTGACCTTGGCGGCGGCCTTCTTCGCCGGGGTCTTTTTGGCACCACGCTTCGGCTTGCCGCCGCCCTTGGCGGCGCGTTCGTCGATCAGCGCGATGGCTTCTTCCAGCGTGATGGTTTCCTGGGTCTTGTCGCTGGGGATCGTCGCATTGACGCCGCCGGCGGTGACATAGGCGCCGTAGCGCCCGCCCTTGACGGCGACGCCGCCGAGAGTCGGATGCTCGCCCAGCGGCTTGCCGGGATCGGCGCCGAACTTGCGGCCGCTCGGGCCCTTCAGGATTTTTTCGGCGATCAGCGTCACGGCGCGGTTGAGGCCGATGTCGAACACCTCGTCGCCCGCCTCGAGGCTGGCATAGGTCTTCTCATGGCGCACGAACGGTCCGAACCGGCCGAGGCCCGCGGTGATCGGCTCGCCGCTCTCCGGATGCTTGCCAATCTCGCGCGGCAGCGACAGCAGCTTCAGGGCCATGTCGAGCTCGACATCGCTGGGTGAGGTGTTCTTCGGAATGCCGGCGCGCTTCGGTTTTTCGCCCTCGGCGTAGTCCTTGACGTCGCCAAGCTGGATGTAGGGACCGAACCGGCCGGCCTTCACCGCGACATCACGGTCGGTCAGCGGGTCCTTGCCGAGCACGCGGTCGGCGTTGGCGCCGCTGCCGGCGGCCAGCGGTCGGGTGTATCGGCACTCCGGATAGTTCGAGCAGCCGACGAAGGCGCCGAACTTGCCGGCCTTGAGGTTGAGCTTGCCGGTGCCACAGGTCGGGCACTGCCGGGGATCACCGCCATCTTCGCGCGGCGCGTAGATGTGCGGGCCGAGCATGTCGTCGAGGGCGTCGAGCACTTCGGTGACGCGAAGATCCTTGATCTCGTTGACGGCACCGATGAAGTCGGTCCAGAAATCGCGCAATACCTGCTGCCAGGAGATCTCGTTGTTGGAGACGCGATCAAGCTTCTCCTCCAGTGCCGCGGTGAAGTCGTACTCCACATAGCGGGCGAAGAAGTTCTCCAGGAACGCGACGACGACGCGGCCCTTGTCCTCACCATAGAGGCGCTTCTTTTCGAGCCGTACATAGCCTCGGTCTTTCAACACCTGCAGGATCGAGGCGTAGGTCGAGGGCCGGCCGATGCTCAGCTCTTCCATCCGCTTCACGAGTGAAGCTTCCGAGAAGCGCGGCGGCGGCTCGGTAAAATGCTGGGTGACGGCGAGGTTCTCTTTCTTCAGCGCCTCGCCTTCGCTCATCGCGGGCAGGCGGCGTGAATCCTCGTCGTCGGCGTCGTCATCCTTGCCTTCCTGGTAGACCGCGAGGAAGCCGTCGAACTTCACGACCTGGCCGGTCGCGCGCAATTCCAGCACGCGGGTGCCGGCCTTGGCGGAAATGTCGACCGTGGTGCGCTCCATCTCGGCCGATTCCATCTGGCTGGCGATGGTGCGGACCCAGATCAGCTCATAGAGCTTGGCCTGATCGGTATCGAGCCGGCCGCGCAGGCTGGCGGGGCGGCGCGACAGATCTGTCGGGCGGATCGCTT
>JACMOT010000161.1 GCA_014377915.1 Tardiphaga sp. | reverse complement strand
TTTCGGCAAGCTGCCGGCCGGCACCGTCGACACCCTGGTGAAGCCCGAGAGCAAGGCGACCCTCACCAAGATCCTGACCTACCATGTCGTCGCCGGCAAGCTGAACGCCGCTGACCTCACCGACGGCAAGAAGCTGACCACCGTCGAAGGCGAAGTCCTGACCGTGAAGGCTTCGGGCGGCAAGGTGACGCTGACCGATGCCAAGGGTGGCACTTCGACCGTGACCATCGCGGACGTCAACCAGTCGAACGGCGTGATCCACGTCATCGACACCGTGTTGATGCCGAAGGCCTGATCTGGAACGGCTAATTCGCGCAATCGGCTAAAGCGCGAGACACTTCGCGCATCCTGACTAGTCCCCACAGGGTGCGCGCGCGTCCCCACGGGCGCAATGAGCGAGCCGGGGCAACCCGGCTCGCTTTTTTGTGATCATTACGGCATCCTGCAGCGGCAAAGTCGCCGGGAAGGCTGTAACGATCCGGCAAATTTCCCGTATAGCTCTGTGCAACCACCTGACGGATGAAGCCATGTCCAGCCTGACTCTCAGCGACGACCACGCCACACCGGCCGCGGGCAAGGTGATCCAGCCCGCCTGGGTGCGAATCGTGCACTGGATCAATGCCGTGGCGATGGTGCTGATGATCATGTCGGGCTGGCAGATCTACAACGCCTCGCCGCTGTTCAGCTTTAGCTTCCCGGGATCGGTGACATTGGGCGGCTGGCTCGGCGGCGGCATCATGTGGCACTTCGCCGCGATGTGGCTGCTGATGGTCAATGGCCTTGCCTATCTGGTCACCGGCCTCGCCACCGGGCGGTTTCGCAAGAAGCTGCTACCGATCTCCGCCACCGGCCTGCTCGGCGACACCAAAGCGGCGCTGACCGGCAGCCTGTCCCACGACGACCTCACCAAATACAATCACGTGCAGAAGCTGCTCTATGCCGGCATCATCGTGGTCGGCATCTTGATCGTATTGTCCGGCCTGTCGATCTGGAAGCCGGTGCAGTTTCAATATCTCACGGCGTTGTTCGGCGGCTATGATGTGGCGCGCTATGTGCATTTCGTCATGATGGCATCGATCGTCGGTTTCCTGGTCATTCACATTGCTCTGTCGCTGCTGGTGCCGAAAAGCCTGCGCGCCATGATCACCGGACGTTGAGGAGATCGCCATGATCAGCCGCTTCCGCTCCCTCATCATTCCCGGCGTCGACAAATCCCTGCTGATCAAGGACGCGACCAGACTGCTGCCCGACCCGTCGCGACGCCGCTTCCTGGCCGGCGGTGCCAGCCTGGGCGCGCTGACGCTGTTGACCGGCTGCGATGTCACCGACAGTTTTTCCGCCGACAACATGCTGGCGCATATCTCCAAATTCAACGACGCCGTGCAGGCCGCGATCTTCAATCCCGACACGCTGGCGCCGACCTTTTCGGAAAAGGACATCAAGCGCCCGTTCCCGTTCAACGGTTTCTACGCCGAGGACGAGGCGCCGAAGATCGACGGCAAGGACTGGAAGCTGGAAGTTTCCGGCCTGGTGCAGAACAAGAAGCCGTGGACGCTGGAAGAACTGTACAAGCTGCCGCAGGTGTCACAGATCACCCGCCACATCTGCGTCGAGGGCTGGAGTGCGATCGGCTCGTGGCAGGGCACGCCGCTGCGCGACTTCCTGAAGCTTGTCGGCGCCGACACCACGGCCAAATATGTCTGGTTTCGCTGCGCCGAGGACTATACCAGCCCGATCGATATGCCGACCGCGCTGCATGCGCAGACCCAGATGACCTTCAAATTCGACAACCAGATCCTGCCGCGCGCCTATGGCTTCCCGATGAAGATCCGGGTGCCGACCAAGCTCGGTTTCAAGAATCCGAAATATGTCGTCTCGATGGAAGTCACCAACGACTACAAGGGCGGCTACTGGGAAGACCAAGGCTACAACGATTTCAGCGGAAGCTGATCGCTTTCTTTCTTCTCCCCTTGCGGGAGAAGGAAGAGAATTTCATCGAACCGGCTTCTGGAACGCCGCCAGCATGGCGCCGACGCCGAGCGTGGCCGCGGAGACCACCAGTGCCGAGGTCAGGCTGTGCGTGGCGTCACTGATGGCGCCGACGACGATCGGCCCCAGCGTCTGGCCGATACCGAATACGATGGTGACGATGGCAATCGCCTTCGGCCAGGCGTCCGGCGGATAGTTGAGGCGCACAAAGGCGGTGGTAGAAGCGACCACCGCGAAGAAGGCGACGCCGAACACCAGCGCCGAGGCGCCAAGCAGAACAGGCGAATGGCCGAACAGCGGCATCGCCGCCCCGATGGCGTTGACGCCGAGGATGATGGCCATCGCCGACCCGCCATGGCCGCGCGCCAGCACGCCGCGCCACACCCAGGGCGAGGCAAAGGCGCTGGCACCGATCAGGCACCAGAACGCGCTCTGCGCGCGGGCATCGCCGCCGAAATCCCGGACATAGGCGATCATGAAGGTCATGTAGGCGATGTAGCCGGCACCAAACAGAAAGTAGCTGACGAGGTAGATCGCGATCGGGCGCAGCGGCACCTCTGATGGCGCGGCGCGCGACACGCCGGCCGACGCCGCGATCGGTGACAGCAACGGCAGGGCGAGCAGGCTGCACACCGCCGCCAGCGCCAGCCACACGATCCACCACGACCCCGGACCAAAGGCTTGCAACAGAAACGGCGCCATCAGCCCGGACAATACGATGCCCAGGCCCGGCCCGGCATAAAACAGGCTGAGCAGGAAGCTCGAACGCGTCGGCTGTGCCTGTCCGATGGTGACGGCCAGCGCGCCGCCGGCCACAAAAGCGAGCGCCGCGCCAAAGCCGGTCAGCAGCCGGGCAAAATTCAGCACCGCGAAATTCGCCGACAGGCCACAGATCAGCAGCGACACCACGCAGGCGATGGTGCCGGCGCGCACCACGGCGAACAGGCCGAAACGCCGGCTCAGCCTCGCCGTCACCAGCGCGCCGGCGAGATAGCCGCCCGCATTGATGGTGTTCAGCAGGCCGGCGGACGAATACGACCAGTGCAGGGCGTCGCGCATATCCGGCAGCACCAGCGAATAGGCGAACCGGCCGACGCCGAGCCCGATCGCCGGCGCCAGCGAAAGAATCAGGATCTGCCGCACAAGCGCGGGCGATGACGGGATTTTCGCGGTCACGGGAGTCTCCGGCGGATAGTGAAGCATGCGGGCAGTTGGTCGCGGCGGGCAAGCCACCTGGCGGCAACACTGTCTTGCCATTCCCGCAACGACGCCTTAGCACTCGCCGCAATCAAGGCTCCCAAGCAATTCAGAGGCATTCGATATGGCAACGCACAAACTGCTGCTTCTCCCGGGCGACGGCATCGGCCCCGAAGTGATGGCCGAGGTGAAGCGCCTGATCGACTGGTTCAATGCGAAGGGTATTGCGCAATTCGAGACCGAAAGCGGCCTGGTCGGCGGCGCCGCCTATGATGCCGACCAGCTCCCCATCACCGACGCGACGATGGCCCGCGCGGATGCCGCCGATGCCATCATCTTCGGCGCGGTCGGCGGCCCTAAATGGGATACCGTCCCCTATGAGCACCGCCCCGAGGCCGGTCTGCTGCGGCTGCGAAAGGATCTCGGCCTGTTCGCCAATCTGCGACCGGCGGTGTGTTATCCGGCTCTGGCGGAATCCTCCAGCCTGAAGCGCGACGTGGTCGAGGGGCTCGACATCATGATCGTGCGCGAACTCACCGGCGGCGTGTATTTCGGCGAACCCAAGACCATCACCGACCTCGGCAACGGCCAGAAGCGCGCCATCGATACCCAGGTGTATGACACCTATGAGATCGAGCGCATCGCGCGCGTCGCCTTCGACCTCGCGCGCAAGCGCGGCAACAAGGTGACGTCGATGGAGAAGCGCAACGTCATGAAGTCCGGCGTGCTGTGGAACGAGGTCGTCACGCAGGTTCACGATCGCGAATACAAGGACGTCACGCTGGAGCACCAGCTCGCCGATTCCGGCGGCATGAACCTGGTGAAGTGGCCGAAGCAGTTCGACGTCATCGTCACCGACAATCTGTTCGGCGACATGCTGAGCGACATCGCGGCGATGCTGACGGGGTCATTGGGCATGCTGCCGTCGGCCTCGCTCGGCGAGGTCGACGCCAAGACCGGCAAGCGCAAGGCGATGTATGAGCCGGTGCACGGTTCGGCACCGGATATCGCCGGCACCGGCAAGGCCAATCCGCTGGCGATGATCGCCTCGTTCGGGATGGCGCTGCGCTATTCGCTGGAGATGGGCGACGCCGCCGACAAGGTCGACCAGGCGATCGCCGCGGTGCTCGCCAAGGGCCTGCGCACCGCCGACATCGCGGCGCCCGGCACCACGACGGTAAGCACGGCACAGATGGGCGAAGCCGTGCTGACGGAGTTGCAGGCGCTGTACCATTAGAGGAAAGGGTGAGCCTCGGTGAGGTCTCAACCTCGTAGGGTGGGCAAAGCGCAGCGTGCCCACGGATCTTGTTCCCGAATGCGTGGGCACGGCGCAACGGCGCCTTTGCCCACTCTGCGGGTCTGACAGGGTTCACTTACCAACAAAAATGCCCGGCTGAGCCGGGCATTTTCGTCATCAGAAGTCGCTGCGATCAATACAGCGGGAAGCGCTCGGGATAGCCGCCGAGGTCCCAGGATGAATTCAGCGGCTGGCGGTCCAGCGGGCGATTCAAATTCTCGCGGGCGAAGGACTGGCCCGGAGGATAGGCGTAATCGGTGAATTTGCGGTCGCCCGGCAGTACTTCGACGCCGGCATCGAGCCAGGAGCGTTTGGTGACATAGACGCGGGTACGCGGACCCTGCTGGTAGGATACGTTCGGGCCGCCACGGCCATAATAGGGACGGCCCTGCTCATCAAACTGGCGCTTCGGGGCGGCATCGGCCGGCGACACCACCAGGCAGGAAACAACCAGGCCGGAAACAACCACGGCCACGGCCGACAAAAGCACGGCGACGGTCTTCGCGGCGGGGAATTTGAAGGTCATCAGATCCTCTTGAGCAGGCAGGTCCGGACGGCCGAGTCGGCTCATCCAATTTGACCTTAGTTTAACGGGCGCGGAGGCGGGGCCACAAGGTCAATCCGGCCACACCTGCGCAGATAATGCACGGCACGGCCGAATGTTGCATGTCGGCCAATATCTTGGACCTTGCCGCGAAACGGGCGATGCGTCACAGGCTGCCCCGCAGGGAGGGGTTCTGGGCGCCGCTGACCCAGTCCGCCGAACTGGCTGAAAGCGCCGCGCCGCTGACGCAGTCGCCACGCTTCAGCTCGGCATGGGCGAACAGCTCGGCCAGCCGGGGCTCGTTGCGGGCGGCCAGCAACACAAGCCTGTTGAAAGTGCATGCGATCGCGGCACGGCGCGCCGGCAGGCCGTCGCCCTGGCACGACCAGCGGGAGACCTGCAGATTGGCCGCCGCTAGATTCTTCATGAAGCCGAGGCAGCGCTGGCTGTCGCCGAGCCGGTCAGCAAAACCAAACAGCGCCACCGGGCCGAACTTGCTGTCGACGATGCCCTCGCCGGCGATCTCGCGAAATCCGCCGGGGTCCATGCGGCCTGCCACGTCATCAGCCGAAGGCCCGGCCCGCGCCGCCTCCAGGCCAGGCCGGTACAATTCCAGCTCGGCAACCGGCCTGTCGGCCATGCTCCAGCGCAGCACGTCCCTACGGCCACCATCGGGATGCCGGAAAACTTCATGGGCTTCGGTTTTACCCGCCGATTCGAAATGGCTGACGGCAAAGGCCGGGGGCGAACGACCAGCCGCGCTCCAGCTAGCCCCGGAGATCGACCGGGCCGCCGGCTCCGCGATCGGCTCCAGATCAATGCTTTCGAACAGCGAGATCGCGATGATGACAAGAAGCGCCAGTGCCCCCATATAGGCCAGTAGGCGCCAGATCACGCCACGGCACTCATCGGCAAAGCTTTGCAGCGCCGGATGAATGCCCGGCTGGGATTGACGGCGCGAGGCCAGGAATGAACGCATCGGGAATATCGCTGGGCGGGAAATCGCCAGAAAGATGGTCTTGACGTTGTCTTGGAAGCGTTTCTCGCATAAAAGCGCTGCCTCTTCCCTTTCCGCAGCTTGCGGGGGCGAAGTGTTTTTCTTCGGAGAGTGAACGATGGGTTACAAAGTCGCGCTGGTCGGAGCGACCGGCAATGTCGGGCGTGAAATGCTCAACATCCTGGATGAACGCAAATTCCCGGCTGACGAGGTGGTGGCGCTCGCCTCCCGTCGCAGCATGGGCGTCGAAGTCTCCTATGGCGACCGCACCCTGAAATGCAAAGCGCTCGAACATTATGATTTCAGCGACGTCGACATCTGCCTGATGTCGGCGGGCGGCGCGGTCTCCAAGGAATGGTCGCCGAAGATCGCCGCGGCCGGCGCCGTGGTGATCGACAATTCGTCGCAGTGGCGGATGGACCCGGACGTGCCGCTGGTGGTGCCGGAAGTGAATGCCGACGCTGTCGCTGGCTTCACCAAGAAGGGCATCATCGCCAACCCGAACTGCTCGACCGCCCAGCTCGTGGTGGCCCTGAAGCCACTGCACGACAAGGCGATCATCAAGCGCGTCGTGGTCTCGACCTATCAGTCCGTCTCCGGCGCCGGCAAGGATGCCATGGACGAGCTGTTTTCGCAGACCAAGTCGGTCTACACCAACAGCGAGCTGGTCAACCGCAAATTCCCGAAGCGGATCGCCTTCAACGTCATCCCCGAGATCGACGTGTTCATGGAAGACGGTTTCACCAAGGAAGAATGGAAGATGATGATGGAGACCAAGAAGATTCTTGATCCCAAAATCAGGCTGACCGCGACCTGCGTGCGGGTGCCGGTGTTCGTCGGCCATTCCGAATCGGTCAACATCGAATTCGAGAACCCGATCTCGGCCGATGAAGCCCGCGACATCCTGCGCAATGCGCCGGGCTGTCTGGTGATCGACAAGCGCGAGCCGGGTGGCTACGTGACGCCGTATGAGGCTGCCGGCGAGGACGCCACCTATATCAGCCGCATCCGCGAGGACAACACGGTCGAGAACGGCCTGGTACTTTGGTGCGTCTCGGACAATCTGCGCAAGGGGGCCGCGCTGAACGCGATCCAGATCGCGGAATGCCTGATCAACCGCAAGCTGATCACCGCGAAGAAGAAAGCGGCGTAACGCACAGACGGCTCCCCGTCATTGCGAGGAGCCGTTGCGACGAAGCAATCCAGTTTTCCGTTTTGGATCTGGATTGACGAGTCGCGAAGTTCATCATCGGGCCGGCGAAGCCGGGCCCGTTGGCTCCTCGGAAGAAACTTGTCCCGGACGCGGCGCCATGCGCCTCCGCAGGAGGCGTCATGCGCCGCGGAGCCGGGACACAAGTCCGACATTTCATATCTCAGGATCGGCCGAAAGGCCGGAGCCAGACTCGCAATGACGTGGACAGGCCTTACGCCAGACCGCTGGCCGTCACCGGCACGAATTCCTTCGCCGCCTGATCCAGCACCGACAGCGAGCCCACCGCGACGCCGAAATAGGCGCCGTGCAGTTCGAGCGCGCCGTGCTCCACCGCCGCCCGCACGAATGGAAACGTCATCAGGTTTTCCAGGCTGCGGAACACCGCCGCCTTTTCGATTCGTGTCGCAAAGTCGATCATGGTCTCGTGGTCGCGGATCTCGACCTTCTCGCCGGGCTTGATGAACATCGACATCCAGCGACCGATGAAATCGCCGGGCGACAGCGGCGCGGCATTATCGACAAAGGCGCGGATGCCGCCACATTGCGCATGGCCCAGCACCACGATGTGTTTCACCTTCAGCACCTGTACCGCATATTCCAGCGCCGCCGAGACGCCGTGGGCGCCGCCGTCGGGCTGATACACCGGCACCAGATTGGCGATGTTGCGCACCACGAATAATTCGCCGGGACTGGAGTCGAAGATGACTTCCGGCGACACCCGGGAATCGCAGCAGCCGATCACCATCACGGCCGGCGACTGGCCACGCTCGGACAATTCGCGGAAACGCGACTGCTCGGTCGGCAGTCGCTGCGAGGTGAAGGTCTGATAGCCGGAGATCAGGTCAGGCGGAAACGCGGTCATGGAAGGCCTCTTGGTTGTCCCGGCTAACCATAGGACGCCGCCGTGAACAAGGCTTTCGGGCGTGGGTCCGAGATGTTATCGCGAATGCCTGAAAAACAAATCGCCGAGATGACAGGGAAGACATCATGATCCGTCCGCGCCGCAGTATGCTGTTCATGCCGGGCTCCAACCCGCGCGCATTGGAGAAGGCCCGCGGCCTGCCCGCCGACGGAATCATTCTGGACCTTGAGGACGCCGTGGCGCCGGACGCGAAGGCCAGCGCCCGCGATGCGATCGCGCAGACCCTGGCGGCCGGCGGGTTCGGCAAGCGCGAGGTGATCATCCGCATCAACGCGCTGGATTCGCCATGGTGGATCGACGACGTCACCATGGCCGGCAAGGCCAGGCCCGATGGCATCCTGGTGCCGAAAATTTCCAGCGTCGAGGACCTCGCGGCGATTGCCGATCGGCTCAGCGACATCAATGCCGACATGTCGATCCGGGTATGGGCGATGATCGAGACTTCGCGCGCCATCCTGCATTGCGAGGAACTCGCGGCGGCGTCGCGCGATGCCGAGATGCGGCTGGCCGGTTTCGTGTTCGGCCCGAATGATATCGCGCGCGAGACCCGGATCCGCATGATGCCCGGCCGCGCCGCGATGCTGCCGATGATCATCAACTGCGTGCTCGCTACCCGGCTGCACGGGCTGGAAATTCTCGACGGCCCCTATAGCGGCATCAGCGACCCGGTCGGCTTTGCCGAGGAAGCGACGCAAGGCCGTGACATCGGCTTCGACGGCAAGACCCTGATCCACCCCGGTCAGATCGACGCCTGCAACGAAATCTTCACGCCGCCCGCCGCGGAAGTGGCGCAGGCGCGAAAAATTATCGCGGCCTTTGAGCTGCCGGAAAACGCCAAGCGCGGCGCGATCCAACTCGACGGCAAGATGGTCGAACGCCTGCACGCCGAAATGGCCAAGCGGACGATCGCCATTTCGGACGCGATCGCAACGATGGGGTGAAGCGTCATTCCGGGGCGCGGCCGGCTCTCGCCGGACGCGAACCCGGAATCACGGGCATGCTCATCCGCTCCGTCGCCCACGCATAGAAACTGCCCGGAATCGGCTGCTCCTTGCCGCGCCCCTTCGGCGAGATGTGGAAGCCCCGAATTTCGGGATCGGCCACCAGAGCCGAAAAATCCCACGGCTCGAAGAACCGTTTGGGCTCGGCGTGAATTGCGTAATAGGCGCGCCGCGGCAGTGCATATCTGGCGTAGCCGAAGCGGCGAGCCAGCGCCGTCAGCGACGCAGGGCCAAAGATCGCGACGCGGATATCGCTCAGCCGGGTTGAGCCGCCGCGCCATTTGCGCCAGGCAAAAATCATCCGGTGCCGCCACGCCAGCCAGTCCGGCGTCAGCTCTTCCTGCCGCATCAAGGCGTCGAAGGCGGCAATGACTGGATCGCCGGGCGACAGATACAGCACCGAATTGCCGAGCTGACGTTTCTTCTCCCAGGCGAAATAGGGTTTGGCCGGATCGATCTCGATGGCCTTGAACAACAGCACGTCGGCGTCGAGCCACAGCCCTGCGTTCAGGGCCATCAGCCGCATCCGGAAAAAGTCGCTGAACTGCAGCGTGGTCCAGTCGCGCCAGCTGCCGCCGGGACCGGATGGTCGCAGCCGCTCGGCAAAGGACCGCGGCAGCACGGTCTCGGCATCGGCATTTACGACACCGTCCGGCAGACCGCCGAGCGGGGCAAAGCTGTACAGCGTGACGCGATGGCCGGCGGCGACCTGCGAGCGCAGGCACAACATCCGGAGCGCATCCAGCGGCCCGTCCCAGAAGGTAACGACGTCGGGAATCACAGCAGTACTCGTCATTGCGAGGAGCTCTTGCGACGAAGCAATCCAGCCTTGTGTGGTTTGCGGCTTTCTGGATTGCCGCGCCGCTTCGCTCCTCGCAATGACGGCTGCGAGTAAGGCGTCACGCCCAGGCGCGCGCGGTCTTGGCCTTTTCCTCGTAGCTGTCGATCGAGGTCTGCTTCTCCTTGGTCAGACCGATGTCGTCGAGACCATTGATCATGCAGTGCTTGCGGAACGCGTCGATCTCGAACTTCACCACGCCGCCATCGGGGCCGCGGATTTCCTGCTTCTCGAGGTCGATCGACACCGTGGCATTGGCGCCGCGCTCGGCGTCGTCGAACAGATGGTCGAGCGTCTCCTGCGAGACCCGGATCGGCAGCACGCCGTTCTTGAAGCAGTTATTGTAAAAAATATCGCCGAATGATGTCGAGATCACGCAGCGGATGCCGAAATCGAGCAGCGCCCAGGGCGCGTGTTCGCGGCTCGAGCCGCAACCGAAATTATCGCCGGCAACCATGATCTTGGCGTTGCGATAGGCGGGCTTGTTAAGCACGAAGTCCGGGTTCTCGCTGCCATCGTCGAGGTAGCGCGCCTCGGCGAACAGGCCCTTGCCGAGCCCGGTGCGCTTGATGGTCTTGAGGTATTGCTTCGGGATAATCATGTCGGTATCGACATTGATGATCTTCAGCGGCGCTGCGACGCCTTCCAGCGTGGTGAACTTGTCCATAATGCTGTTCCCGGTTGAGGCCGCTTTTTAGCCGGATCGGACGCGACGTCCAAGCGCCATTTGCGCCAGGCTACGCCTCAACCCCGTGGACATCGTCAATCTGGGCCTCAATCGCCTCCATATCGTCGTCCGACAGCCCGAAATGGTGGCCGATCTCGTGAATCAGCACGTGGCGGACGATGTGGCCGAGGGTTTCGTCGTGCTCGGCCCAGTAATCCAGCATCGGGCGGCGATACAGCCAGATCATGTTGGGCAGCTGGCCTGTATTGTTCTGGCTCTGGAATGGCAGACCGACG
>JACMOT010000160.1 GCA_014377915.1 Tardiphaga sp. | reverse complement strand
GCAAGCTGCTTGAGGCTTGCAAACATCAGCTCCTGCTTGCGCATGGTGCTGGCATTCTCGACCCCAAGCTCTTCCGCGAACGAGACAAGCTCGGCTGGCGTCTTGGCCTTGAGGTCCTGAAGTTTCATTTCCCGCATTGGGATGGTCCTGTGGATAGTCGGGGAGGGGTCGGTGCGAGCTGGCCGGAAAAAAGTGCGGACGCCGGAAGATCAGGAAAGTCCGCAGGTCTTCAGGAAGAATTCTCAAGCAAGGGAAGGTGCTGAAGAGGCTTCAAGCCTGATGTGGCGGCCGATTGAATTACAAAACCGGGACGAAACCACATCGCCTGCGTGGGGTGGGAAACAGCAATATATAAAATCAACGGGCTTCGCGCAAGCAATTCGCACGGACTGCCGTACCGCCCGAAATCAGAACGGTTTGACGATCACCAGGATCACGATGAGAATCATGAGGACCGTCGGTACCTCATTGATAATCCGGTAATATTTCTGGGATTTCGTATTCTTGTCGGTGCTGAAATCCCGCACCCGGGCGCTCAGCACGCCATGCACGCCGGACATCAGGACCACCAGCAGCAGCTTGCCGTGAAACCAGCCGGCCGAAAACCAGTGGCCAGCCCAGGCCAGGTACAGGCCAACGATCCAGGTGACCGCCATCGCCGGATTGATGATCGCCTTGAGCAGTCGGCGTTCCATGGTCTTGAACGTCTCGGACTGCTTCGAGCCGATCTCGGCCTCACAGTGGTAAACGAACAGACGCGGCAGATACAGCATGCCGGCCATCCACGAGATGACGGCGATCACATGCAATGCCTTGGCCCATTCGTACATTTTTTCGAAATCTCTTAACCAGTTGGTAACCTGAGTGGCATCAACTGTGGGGGAACATCTCGTCGGCAATCAGCGTTGCAGCGACGACAGATAAAGACCCGATCGAGGGCTTATCCGCAAGCGATCCTTTCCTAAAACAATCCTTATAGATTCTTAGGTTTGAGTCTAAGTAGCAGTGGATTAGGCCCGCGCAACGTCATCCCGTTTTGTCCCGGGCTTATGCACATCGCCGCGCAATTCATGCGGCTCCCGCTTGATCTTCAGAATCCTAGACGCTGCAGCCACTTGGCCCTGCCCGCGCGCGGTTTATCCCAAGACAAAGCCGGATAACCCCACTATCATTCCGACACCCGCCGAAATTTTTCCATTCATGAGGCCTGTGAAGAAGAATCCGAGTTATCCCGGACCCGCGGCGGCGGTGGTGGATTTGCCGGCAATGCTCCACAGCGATCCACAGGACATACATGGCCATGGTGCCCACCACCGGCAGTTATTTTCATCTCCATCTCGTTTCTGATTCGACCGGTGAGACGCTGATCACGGTGGCCCGTGCCGTCGCCGCGCAATATGCCAACGTCACGCCGGTCGAACATGTCTACCCCCTGGTGCGTAGCCAGAAACAGCTCGACCGTGTGTTGACCGAGATCGAGGAAGCGCCGGGCATCGTGCTGTTTACCCTGTTGGAGAAAGATCTGGTCGGGCGGCTCGAAGCAAAATGCCAGGCCATCAACAGCCCAAGCCTGTCGATCATCGGGCCGGTGATGCAATTGTTCCAGGCCTATCTCGGCGCCTCCACCACCGGGCGCGTCGGCGCGCAGCACACGCTCAACGCGGAATATTTCAAGCGCATCGATGCGCTGAACTATTCGATGATGCATGATGACGGCCAGCACGTCGAAGGCCTCGAGGAGGCCGACGTGGTGCTGGTCGGGGTGTCGCGTACCTCGAAGACGCCGACCTCGATCTACCTCGCCAACCGCGGCGTACGCACCGCCAACGTGCCGCTGGTGCCGGGTATCCCGATTCCGCCACAGCTCGAAGGTTTGAAGAAGCCGCTGGTGGTATCGCTGCATGCGACCCCGGAGCGGCTGATCCAGATCCGGCAGAATCGCCTGCTCAGCCTCGGTGCCGATTCCGGCAATGAAGATTACATCGATCGCCAGTCGGTCACCGAAGAAGTCGCGTTCGCGCGAAAACTCAGCGCCAAATATGGCTGGGCACTGCTCGAGGTGACGCGCCGCTCGATCGAGGAAACCGCCGCGGCGATCATGAAGCTGCTGGCTGACCGGCAGCGTCAACGGCTTGCCGAATGACGATCTGGCGCGGCGAGACGCCGCTGATCCTGGCGTCGCAGAGCGCGGCGCGCAAAATGCTGCTGACGAATGCCGGCATTTCGTTCGAGGCGATCCCGGCGGATATCGACGAGCGCGCGCTGCAGAAAAATTCCGGACTGTCAGCGGCCGGCGACATCGCGGCCTTGCTGGCGGAGCAGAAGGCCGCTTTCGTGTCGCTGCGCCATCCCGGTCGCTATGTCGTTGGCGCCGATCAGACGCTGGCTTTGGGCACCAGGCTGTTCAGCAAACCCGCCGGCCGCACCGAGGCCGCCGACCAGCTCAGGGCGCTCGCCGGTCAGACCCATGTGCTGCATTCGGCGATCGCTGTCGCCTGCGACGGCGCCACCTTGTTTTCCCATGTCTCGGTCGCGCATATGACGATGCGCAAGCTGGACGATGCCGCGATCGACGCCTATCTCGACGCGGCCGGCGAAGCGGTGACGAGCAGTGTCGGCGCCTATCAGCTCGAAGGCCTTCGCGTGAATCTGTTCGAACTGATCGAGGGCGATCATTTCACCATTCTCGGCCTGCCGCTGTTGCCGCTGCTGAAATTCCTGCGCGGCGACGAGATGGTGACGATCTAGGCTTTCTTGTCCCGGACGCGCTGCGGCATTCTTATGCCGCTGCGCAGGGCCGGGACCGTACCAAACGCCGGCGTTCATGGCGGTCCCGGCTCTGCGAAGCGGCACTTCGCGCCGCATCGCGTCCGGGACAAGTAAACGAGGATAGCAATGCGGGTACTCGGACTGACCGGCTCGATCGGGATGGGCAAATCGACCACCGCGAAACTGTTCGCGGAGGCTGGCGTGCCGGTCTACGACGCCGACGCGACCGTGCATCTGATCTATGCCGGCGAGGCCGCGCCGCTGATCGAGGCGGCCTTTCCCGGTACGACGGCCGAGGGCAAGGTGGACCGCGAAAAACTCTCGGCGCAAGTGCTGCACGATCCCGCCGCGATGAAACGGCTGGAGCAGATCGTGCATCCGCTGCTCGGCAAATATCACAAGAACTTTCTCGACGAGGCTGAACGCTCGGGCGCGCCGGTGGCGGTGGTGGACGTGCCGCTGCTCTATGAGACCGGTGGCGAGAAGCGCGTCGACGCCGTCGTCGTGGTGACGACCGATCCGGAGCAGCAGCGCCAGCGCATCCTGGCACGGGACAACATGACGCCGGAAAAGCTCGACGCCATTCTGGCGCGGCAGTTGCCGGATGCGGAAAAGCGCAAGCGGGCCGATTTCGTGGTGGATACATCGCATGGGCTGGATCCGGTGCGCACGCGGATCGGTGAAATCCTGGCAGAGGCTGCTAGGATGCCGCGACGGCGACCCTGATTCTGACCCCCGGCTCACCAATATGCGCGAAATCGTTCTCGATACCGAAACCACCGGCCTCGATCCGCTGCGCGGCGATCGTCTGGTCGAGATCGGCTGCGTCGAGATTTTCAACCGCATGCCGACCGGGCAGGCCTATCACTGCCATATCAATCCGCAGCGCGACATGCCGCTGGAAGCCTTCAATGTCCACGGCCTGTCGGCCGAGTTTCTGTCGACCAAGCCGCTGTTCCACGAGGTGGTCGATGCCTTCCTCGAATTCATCGGTGATTCGCCGCTGGTGATTCACAACGCCTCGTTCGACATCGGCTTCATCAATGCCGAGCTCGACCGCCTCAAGCGCCCGCCGATCCCGCGCGAGCGGCTGGTCGATACGTTGATGCTGGCGCGGCGCAAACATCCCGGCGTGTCGAACCGGCTCGACGATCTGTGCTCGCGCTATTCGATCGACAATTCGCGTCGCACCAAACATGGCGCCTTGCTGGATTCGGAATTGCTGGCCGAGGTCTATATCGACCTGATTGGCGCCCGGCAGTCGCAACTGATCCTGGCGGAGGAAGCCCCGGCGCAGCAGACCGGCGGCATCAACGACGCGCCGCGTCGCCAGCGCCCCGTGCCGCTATTGCCCCGGGTGACCGAGGCGGGTCGCGTCGATCCCCGCGCCTTTGTCGCCACTTTGGGCGACAAGCCGATCTGGAATGAGTTTTTGAACTGAGGGATCATTCCGGGCCGCGAGCGAACCCGGAATCTCGAAATGTCGAGCTCTGAACACATCGAGGTTCCGGGTCTGCAGCATCCGGCTTCGCCGTCTGCCGCATCCCGGAACGACAAGTTTAATTCAGTTCGCCTTGCCGGCTTCAGCCTGCGCCTGCTTTTCCATGTTCGACCGGTACAGACCAACGAAATCCACCGGGTCGAGCATCAAAGGCGGGAAGCCGCCGTCGCGCACCGAGGTGGCGATGATCTCGCGGGCGAACGGGAACAGCAGCCGCGGGCATTCGATCATGATCAACGGGTGCAGGTTTTCCGGTGGCACATTGACGATGCGGAACACGCCGGCGTAAGCGAGCTCGAACGAGAACATCACCGAGCCGGCCGCGTCGGCCTTGCCCTCGATGGCCAGCACAACCTCGAATTCGCTGTCCGAAACATTATTGGCGGTGACGTTGATCTGGATGTTGATGTTGGGCTGCTGCGCCTGCGGCGCCAGCGAGGCCGGGGCGTTCGGGTTCTCGAACGACAGGTCCTTGGTGTACTGCGCCAGCACGTTGAGCTGGGGAGCGGGTGCCGCCTCGGGAGGGGTACCGTTGCCGTTGGTCATCGAAGTTCTCCTGGAGGCTGAAGCGAGACGATCGGCTCGGCGCGGGTGTCGCGCCACCGGCGAAAATCCGCAGGGTTGCGGCGAGTGGCTATCATAGCCCCGCGCGGTTCGACAAGGATGGCCCTGCCTGCAAACTCTCAAAAGTACCGCCCGCGCCGGGGCCGCGGCACAGAAGCCGGTCGCAATTGCCGGCAAAGCGCGGTAAACGACGAAGCACGCGGATTTTGCCGGCGTGGCCTGAGTTTCCCCTTCGCGTTAAAACACGGTAGAATTTATCCGGATCGATGGTGGTGAGTGCCGTGCGACGTGGCCGCTTTGCCGCAGCCGCCGCCCTCTCCTGCCATTGGCCCGGTCAGATTTCGTGCCTACATGAGGCAGGTCATTGGTTGAGGTGACCCTGCCATATCTGGACCGCTTTCGGGCGGGACATTACTTCCGCCGGGCGCTGCCCGGCGCCGATCAGAAAGCGATGCGACGTGGATATTTATACCATTATCTTCCTGGCGCTGGCGGTCTTCATCTTCCTGCGGCTGCGCAATGTCCTCGGCCAGCGCACCGGCGATGAGCGCCCGCCCTTTGAACGGGCGGCGCGCGATGCCATGCCGGCCGACGGCAATGTCGTGCCGATGCCGGGCGGAGCCGTCGATCAGGCCCCGCTGGCACCGACCGCCGACGTCGCACCCGCCGAGCGCTGGAAGGGTCTGACCGAACCGGGCTCGCCGCTCGCCATCGGGCTCGATGCCATCGTCGCCCAGGATTCCTCGTTCGATCCGCGCCACTTCCTGACCGGCGCCAAGGGCGCCTACGAAATGATCGTGCTGGCCTTCGCCAATGGCGATCGCCGCGCGCTGAAGGATCTGTTGTCCTCGGAAGTGTTCGACAGCTTCGACGCGGTAATCAAGGATCGCGAGAAGAACGAGCAGAAGACCGAAACCCGCTTCGTCTCGATCGACAAGGCCGAACTGACCGGCGCCGAGGTGCGTGATCGCGCGGCGCAGCTCACGGTTCGCTTCGTTTCGCAGATGATTTCGGTGACCCGCGACAAGGCGGGCACCATTGTCGATGGAAATGCCGAAAAGGTCAGCGATATTACCGATGTCTGGACATTCGCCCGCGACATCACCTCGCGCGATCCGAACTGGAAGCTGGTTGGCACCGGCAGCGTTCAGTAACGCAGCCGGTCTCGGCCGATGGGCGGCGGCCTGCGTGATCGCTGCCGCGGTGGCGCTGCCGGCGCCGCTCTGGGCGCGTACGCCGCATCACAGCGGTAATTTTCCGTTCGAAGTCGCTGGCGGGCAATATGAGCCGGTCGCCTGGACCGATATTTCCGGCTGGGCCGAGGACGACCATCTGCAGGCCTTCAACGCCTTTCGCGTCAGTTGCAAGCCGATTGCCGCGCAGCGCAAGCCGCCGACCGACGCCAAGGCGCTGGGCACCTCGCTGCGCGATCCCTGTCGCGTCGCCCGCGAGCAGCAATTGCCTGACGGCGCCGGCGCGCGACAATTCTTCGAGGCGCAATTCCTGCCGCTGCGAATCTCGCGGATCGGCGAGCCGGAAGGTTTTGTCACCGGCTATTACGAACCGATCATCGACGGCTCGCGCACCAGAACCGATGTCTACACCGTGCCGGTCTATCGCCGTCCGTCCAATCTGTTCGTACGCGGCCAGTCGCAGGCCTCGCCCAGCCTGCCGAATGGCGGCGACGTGTTCCGCAAGATCGGCCGCCGCAAACTGGTGCCCTATTATGATCGCGGCGAGATCGAGGATGGCGCCGTCGCCGGCCGCGGCCTCGAGATCGCGTGGCTGAAGAACCAGACCGATCTGCTGTTCACCCAGATCCAGGGTTCCGCCCGGATCCACCTCGAGGATGGCGGCATGGTGCGGATCAATTATGATTCGCATAACGGCTTTCGCTACACGCCGGTCGGCCGCGCGCTGATCGAGCGCAACATCATCCCGCGCGAGCAGATGTCGATGCAGCGGATCCGGCAGTGGATGGAAGAAAATCCCGACGGCGCCAACGAGCTGCGGCGCACCAATCGCTCTTATGTGTTCTTCCGCGAAGTGCAGCTTTCCGCCACCGATGAAGCGGTCGGCGCGCAGGGCGTGCCGTTGACGCCGGGCCGCTCGATCGCCGTCGACAAGGCGCTGCATGTCTATGGCACGCCGTTCTTCATCGAAGGCGAGCTGCCGATCGAGACCGAGATCTCGAAGACGCCGTTCCGCCGCCTGATGGTGGCGCAGGACACCGGCTCGGCGATCGTCGGGCCTGCCCGCGCCGACATCTATTTCGGCGCCGGCGCCGATGCCGGCCGGGTGTCGGGCCGCATCAAGCAAGCCGCGCGCTTCGTCATGCTGGTGCCGAAGAGCCTCGATCCGGTCGAGAAGGGCCGCGCCCTGCCGTTGCCGAATGCACGGCCGTCGGAGCGGATCGCCAGATTGTTTCCGCAAGCCTCGCCCGCGAAGGAACAGCTCAAAGACCGGAAGGACGTCGCCAAACCCGCGGAGCCGACCGCCACCGTCGTTACCCCCGCGACCCCGCCGGCCGTAGCCGTTACGGCACCGGTGGCCGCGGCCGTCGCCGCCCAGGCCGTGCCATTGCCGGAAGCGCGGCCGGCGATCAAGGCCAGCGCCAGGCCCGAGGCGAAACCGCATCGCCGCGAGCGCCGCCGCGTTCATCGCCGCGCGCCTCCGCAACCCTCGTTTCGCTTTTTCTGGCAATGAAGGGATCGCGTCGTCCACCGCAACTGCTTGACCCCGTCGTGCCGCGCCGCAAGCGCGGGCTGAGCGAGGAGGAGCGCGAGCTGTGGGACAGCGTGGCGAGACAGACCCGGCCGCTGCGCAAGAAGATCCGTGTGGCCAAGGCGCCGGTTCTGCTGCCGCCCGAAGCACCGGCCGTCCTTGCTAAACCCGCGAAGCCCGAACCGGTGGCGCGTCCCGCCAAAATTAGTGCGGTGCTGCCGCGCCCTGCCCCGCCGCCTTTGGCGCCGCTCGGCCGACGCGAACGCTCACAATTGTCGCGCGGCAAGAAGGAAATCGACGCCCGGCTCGATCTGCATGGCATGACGCAGATCCGCGCCCACCGCGCGCTGGAAGCATTTTTGCACCACGCGCATCAGGACGGCTGCACCTTCGTGCTGGTGATCACCGGCAAGGGCCGCACCGTCGGCCCGGAATCCGAACGCGGCGTGCTGCGTCGCTTGGTGCCGGAATGGCTCGGCCTGCCGGAATTCCGCTCGCTGGTGGTCGGATATGAGGAAGCAAGTATCGGCCATGGCGGCGGCGGCGCGCTGTATGTGCGGATCAGACGGGCGCGGTAGCGGCGATGTCCGTTCCCCGGACGCGATGCAATACGAAGTATTGCGTCGCAGATCCGGGGCCCCGGTTTCTTCCGCAGTTACCGGGATTCCGGATCTGCTCGGTAGCGTTTCACGCCGCAGCGCGTCCGGGACACGAAAAAGCGTCCTACAAAATATACCGGCTCAGATCCGCGTTCCTGGCGAGGTCGCCGACATGCTTCTCCACATAGTCGGCGTCGATCCGGATCGTCTCGCCACTCTTGTCGGGGGCGGCGAACGAGACCTCATCGAGCACGCGCTCCATCACCGTCTGCAACCGCCGCGCGCCAATATTCTCCACCGAGGAGTTCACCGCCACCGCGACATCGGCCAGCGCGTCGATCGCGTCGTCGGAGAATTCCAGCGTCACGCCTTCGGTGGCCAGCAGCGCGACATATTGCTTGATCAGCGATGCCTCGGGCTCGGTGAGGATCCGCCGCATGTCGTCGCGCGACAGCGCGCTGAGTTCGACGCGGATCGGCAGCCGGCCCTGCAATTCGGGCAGCAGGTCCGATGGCTTGGCGATGTGAAACGCGCCCGATGCGATGAACAGGATGTGGTCGGTCTTCACCGCGCCGTGCTTGGTGGAGACGGTGGTGCCCTCGATCAGCGGCAGCAGATCGCGCTGCACGCCCTCGCGTGATACCTCGCCGCCGCTGCGGCCGTCGCGGACACAGATCTTGTCGATCTCGTCGAGGAACACGATGCCATTGTTCTCGACCACGCTGATCGCTTCCTGCGTGAGCTGGTCGGAGTCCAGCAGCTTGTCGGCCTCCTCGTTGATCAGCAGCTCATGCGAGGCCTCGACGGTGAGCCGGCGCGTCTTGGTGCGCTGCCCCATCTTGCCAAAGATGTCGCCGATATTGATGGCGCCCATCTGCGCGCCGGGCATGCCGGGAATCTCGAACATCGGCGAGCCGCCGGAGCCCTGGGTCTCGATCTCGATTTCCTTGTCGTTCAACTCGCCGGCGCGCAGTTTCTTGCGGAACGATTCCTTGGTCGCCGGGCTGGCATTGGCGCCGACCAGCGCATCGACCACGCGCTCCTCGGCCAGTTGCTGGGCGCGGGCCTGCACGTCCTTGCGCTTGCGTTCGCGCAACTGGACGATGCCGACCTCGACGAGGTCGCGGATGATCTGTTCGACATCGCGGCCGACATAGCCGACCTCGGTGAACTTGGTGGCCTCGACCTTCAGGAACGGGGCCTGGGCCAACTTGGGCAGGCGTCGGGGGATCTCGGTCTTGCCCACGCCCGTGGGGCCCGTCAGCAGGGTGTTCTTGGGGGGGGTTTCG
>JACMOT010000159.1 GCA_014377915.1 Tardiphaga sp. | reverse complement strand
GGGCTTGGCCTCAAGCTCGGCCACCCGCGCCTGGAGTTTCACAATCACCGCGTCCCGAGCCTCCAACCGGGCCAAAAGCGCGGCGATCAGGCCATCCTTGTCAGTCAAATCGGGCGGCGGCGTCATCCATATGTTGACTCATATTCGCAAGTCCGGCGCAACCAAAAATTATGCCGCCTCGACAACGCTATGCCCAGGCGGTCTCGAGGGGCCTGAGCAATTACGCCTTGGGTGCCTTCGGCTTACGTGGCCTAGTAGCTTTAACCTCAGGAGCCGGCTTACGCCCCAACCCAATTTTCAGCGCCAATTCCTTGCGCGTGGCAGAATAGTTTGATGCAACCATGGGGTAGTCGCTGCTGAGATTCCAACGCTCGCGATATTGGGAAGGCGTCGTCGCATGGTCCGTCGTGAGATGGCGCTTTAACATCTTGAACTTCCCACCGCACTCGAGACAGGTGATCGCGTCAGGCTTGATTGATGCGCGCACTGAAACCGCTGGCTCCGGCCGTACTTCGAGAGGGGCCGAGGGCTCTGACGCCGATTGCAGCGCGCCGAACACAGTCTGGATAAGTCTGGGGACGTCCGCCAAGGCGACTGAATTGTTACTCACGTGTGCGCCTACAATGTCCGCGGCCAGGGTAATCAGGATTTCGTTGTCCATCGCGACCATCCTTTGTGTTTTAATTTTATAGTCTGTCTCGGGATATCATGGTCGCGCAAAACTGCAACAGATGGGCAACCCTGCAGCTGCAAATCTCGCAGCTTCTCGGTCTCCACTAGGCGCGTCTCGCGGTCGCACTTTCCCGCTGCATAAGCCGACAGGCGCGTCATTGCGACGTTAACACCGTGGCATGGACCTGCCGGCGATTGTAGGCGACACGGACTTCTCCGCCCATTCGAGGCATATCGAGATCGACAATGGTCCGTTTTAGATGCCGGCCACAACCGCTCCCGTCGTGGCCTCATTCTGATGTCTCGAGGCCGTGACGCCGCAGACGCCGAACTGAAGACGACCTTCGGTCCGGTCACCTTGTCGCAGTTAAAAGTATTCCTGATTACGCACCAAGTTCAGCCATTTTGAGGAGGCGATAGGGCATGGGCGGTGTTCGGACGGCCACGTAGCCGAGGCGAGGCATCATGGCGGCGAGGTCGTAGCGGCGATTGAAGCGATATTCGAATTCCGCGAGGTAGCGAGGCACGTGCTTGTCGCGAATAGCGCGGTAGGTTCCGGTCATGGAATTCTTGATATTGCCGAGGGCGGTGTTGACCCACCTGAACGCTGGAGTGAGGACAGCCTTTCGCCCTGATCCGGTGATGATGACCTGATGGGAGCATCCCGCTTCGGTGACGCCGGCAAAACACCGGAGGCCATCGCTGACTACGCTACTGTCGGGATCGAAATTGTTTTTCGCCAACCTGGCTATCTCCGAGCGACGAAAACCGCTCACGCGGCGCAGTTTGATGCGGATCGGCTTGCCTTCCGGAGTGGTTTCGACCGCCGCTACGATTGGCGTCTTGCCGGCCGAACCCCGGCCTCGCTTGCCGCCGCTACGCTCGCCGCCAAGATAGGCGTCATCCATCTCGATCCGTCCCTTCAGGCGCTTGGCAGCATCACGCTCCATCATCACCTGCATAAGCTTGTGCTTGATCTTCCAGGCGGTGGTTTGCGTGACACCCAGCCTGCGCCCCAGTTCGATGCTGGAGATACCGCCCTTGCTCTGGGTGAGGTGATACATGGCACGGAACCATGTTCGTAGCGGTGCCTTGGTCGCGGCGAAGATGGTTCCGGAAATGAGCGATGTCTGTCGTCGGCAACCAGTGCACTGGTAAAGCGCCCGGGTCTTGATGATGCTGTGCTTGCGTCCCCCACACACCGGGCATTCGAAGCCGGACGGCCAGCGCCAGCCAAATACGGCATCCCGACACTTGTCCTCGGATCCGTAAAGTTCGTCGAAACCAGCCTCACTCAGACCTTTCTGAAACTGAACCTTGTTGCGCGCCATCGACCAACCCTCCGGAAAACCGCCGTCTGTTCCTGTTTTGTATCATCCAAAAGTGGCTGACGATAGTGCGTAATCAGGAAAGTATTTACCGATGAGGACCGGCTGCCTTTGCCATCACTGTAAGGGCAGGGGCTGCACGCAAAAAAAGCCCCGCCAAAATCCCGACGGGGCCTGCAGGTGCCGGAAGCGATTTAGCCGCCGGTCTTAGGGTCGCAACACGCCTCTACGCGCCATTTCAGATTCGATTGCATCAATTCGCAAGCTTAGTAACGGCAGCTCAGGAGCCAGCACGGTTGCCGGCTCCTGAGACAGTTTTGGTAGCGATTTACCGCTGAATGCGGACCCGCCTTTTGTTACTGCGTCGGCTCACTATCCAGATCGGCGATGGCCGCCTCGGTGGTGGTGATCATCCCCGCGATCGAAGCCGCGTCCTGGATGGCGCAGCGTACGACCTTGGTCGGATCGATCACGCCCGCCTGGAACAGGTTTTCGTATTGTTCGGTCTGGGCATTGAAGCCGAGGTTTTCGTCCATTCCGTCGAGCAATCGACCGGCAACCACGCCGCCATCATGCCCCGCATTCGCTGCGATCTGGCGCAGCGGCGCCTGCAGCGCGCGGCGCACCATGTCGATGCCGCGCGCCTGGTCGTCGTTTTCGCCCTTGAGGCCGATCAGGACCTTCGACGCATAAAGCAGCGCGGTGCCACCGCCGGGAATGACGCCTTCCTCGACCGCGGCGCGGGTGGCGTGCAGCGCATCATCGACGCGATCCTTGCGCTCCTTGACCTCAACCTCGCTCGACCCGCCGACCTTGATGATCGCGACGCCGCCGGCGAGCTTGGCCAGACGCTCCTGCAGCTTTTCCTGGTCATATTCACTGGTGGTGATCTCGATCTGCGCGCGGATCGCCGCGACCCGCGCTGCGATCGCGTCGGACGTACCGGCGCCATCGACCAGCGTCGTGGTGTCCTTGTCGATCGTCACGCGCTTGGCAGTGCCCAGCATGTCGAGCGTGACGTTTTCCAGCTTGATCCCCAGGTCCTCCGAAACGACTTCGGCCTGCGTCAGAATGGCGATGTCCTCGAGCATGGCCTTGCGCCGGTCTCCGAACCCAGGCGCCTTGACCGCGGCCACCTTAAGCCCGCCACGCAGCTTGTTGACCACCAGCGCGGCCAACGCCTCGCCTTCGATGTCCTCGGCGATCACCAGCAGCGGCCGTCCCGATTGTACCACCGCTTCGAGCAGCGGCAGGAACGACTGGAGGTTGCCCAGCTTCTTCTCGCAAATCAGGATGTGCGGATCGGCCAGCCCGACTGTCATCTTTTCGGTGTTGGTCACGAAATAGGGCGACAGGTAGCCGCGGTCGAACTGCATGCCTTCGACTACGTCGAGCTCAAATTCGACGCCCTTCGCTTCCTCAACCGCGATCACGCCGTCCTTGCCGACCTTGTCCATGGCCTCGGCGATCTTGGTGCCGATCTCGGTGTCGCCGTTGGCCGAAATGATCCCGACTTGCGCAATCTCCTGGTTGTTGGCGACCGGCTTCGAGCGCGCCTGCAATTCGGTAACGACCGCCTTGACGGCCAGGTCGATGCCGCGCTTGAGGTCCATCGGGT
>JACMOT010000158.1 GCA_014377915.1 Tardiphaga sp. | reverse complement strand
CGTGTGGTCGATCCTGGTCACCGTGTTCCTTCTGCTGCTGTCGCTGCCGGTTCTCGCCGGTGCCATCACCATGCTGCTGGCCGACCGCAATTTCGGCACCACCTTCTTCGCGGCCGAAGGCGGCGGCGATCCGGTGCTGTTCCAGCATCTGTTCTGGTTCTTCGGCCACCCTGAAGTTTACATTCTGATCCTGCCAGGCTTCGGCATGATCTCGCAGATCATCTCGACCTTCTCGAAGAAGCCGGTGTTCGGCTATCTCGGCATGGCCTATGCGATGGTCGCAATCGGCGGCATTGGCTTCGTGGTGTGGGCGCACCATATGTACACCGTGGGCATGTCCTCGGCGACGCAGGCCTATTTCGTCGCCGCGACGATGGTCATTGCGGTGCCCACCGGCGTCAAGATCTTCTCCTGGATTGCGACGATGTGGGGCGGCTCGATCGAATTCAAGGCGCCGATGCTGTGGGCGATCGGCTTCATCTTCCTGTTCACGCTCGGTGGTGTCACCGGCGTCGTGCTGGCCAATGCCGGCGTCGATCGCGTGCTGCAGGACACCTATTACGTCGTGGCTCACTTCCATTACGTGCTGTCGCTCGGCGCCGTGTTCGCGATCTTCGCGGGCTGGTACTACTGGTTCCCGAAGATGTTCGGCTACATGTATTCGGAAGCCATCGCCAAGACGCATTTCTGGGTTACCTTCGTCGGCGTCAACCTGGTGTTCTTCCCACAGCACTTCCTCGGCCTGTCCGGCATGCCGCGTCGTTATGTCGACTATCCCGATGCCTTTGCCGGCTGGAACTTCGTGTCGTCGATCGGCTCCTACATCTCCGGCTTCGCCGTGCTGATCTTCATCTACGGCGTGGTCGATGCCTTCGTCCGCAAGGAAAAGGCCGCCAACAGCCCGTGGGGCGTCGGCGCCACCACGCTGGAATGGACCCTGACCTCGCCGCCGCCCTTCCACCAGTTCGAAGTGCTGCCGCGCGTCCAGTAATCTTTCGCGTGGCGCCATCTGGCGCCGCGCTTGCGTAACGCCCCCGCTGCCCTGAGGGGCGGCGGGGTCGAACCAGAAGTGAGAACGATTTTGTCGGTACTCGACCAAAACGCCATCGACCTGACGCTGCCCCGCATCTCCGAAGCGGGCGTTGCCGATTACATCGCACTGCTCAAACCGCGTGTGATGTCGCTGGTCGTGTTCACGGCACTGGTCGGTTATTTCCTGGCGCCCGGCCATCCGCATCCGGTGATGGCCTTCACCTCGATCCTGTGCATCGCGGTCGGCGGCGGCGCCTCCGGCGCGCTGAACATGTGGTACGAAGGCGATATCGACGCGCTGATGACCCGCACCGCCAACCGCCCGATCCCGCGCGGCCGCGTCACCCGGCCGGAAGCGCTGACCTTCGGCCTGGTGCTGGCGTTCTTCTCGGTGATGACGCTCGGTATCCTGGTCAACTGGCTGGCCGGCGCGCTGCTCGCTTTCACCATCTTCTTCTACGTCGTGATCTACACCATCGCGCTGAAGCGCTGGACCGCCCAGAACATCGTGATCGGCGGCGCCGCGGGCGCCTTGCCGCCGGTGGTGGCGTGGGCGGCGGCCTCGGGCTCGCTGTCGATGGAGCCGATCCTGCTGTTCCTCATCATCTTCTTCTGGACCCCGCCGCACTTCTGGGCGCTGGCGCTGTTCCGCAACGACGACTATTCGCGCGCCGGCGTGCCGATGCTGCCCGTCGTCGCCGGTCCCGATGCGACCCGCCTGCAGATCCTGCTTTATACCGTGGTTCTGGTCGCGATCGCGGTGGCGCCATGGCCGCTCGGCTATTTCTCCGCGGTCTACGGCGTGGCCTCGCTGATCCTGGGTGCCGGCATGCTGTATTTCGCGGTCATCGTCTACAACCGCCGCACCGGCAGCGCCGCGCTGCGCGCCACCCGGAAACTGTTCGCCTTCTCGATCCTTTATCTGTTCGCGCTGTTCGCCATCCTGCTGCTCGAGGTGATGGTTCGCGCGATCCTGCCGCTGGTCTGGGGGGCATGATCCGATGGACGACAAACCCAAACTGGATGGCATCGTCCTTACCGAGGCGCAAAAGAAGAGCCGACGCGAGCGCTCGCTTGCCATCGCCTGGGCGCTCGGCATCCTGGTCGTACTGTTCTTCGCCGTCACCATGGTCAAGGGGCCCGGCGTTCTCGTCCGGCCTATGTGATGCACATGACTGATCCGCAGCCTAAACCATCCCGTGGACTTGGACGCGACGCCCGGGTCGCGGCAATGTGTGGCCTGCTGGTCGCGTTCATGGTCGGCGCCTCCTATGCCGCGGTGCCGTTCTACAACTGGTTCTGCCGCGCCACCGGCTTCAACGGCACCACCATGGTGGCGACCTCGGCGCCGGCAACCGGTCCGCTGGCGCGCAAGATCGCGGTGCGCTTTGACGCCAATGTTTCCGGCGGTCTGCCGTGGAAGTTCGTGCCGGAGCAGAGCGAGATCGAGGTGCGGATCGGCGAGGTCGTTACGGTGTTCTATACCGTGACCAACCAGTCGGCCCGCTCCACTACCGCGCAGGCCGCCTATAATGTGGCGCCGCTGACGGTCGGCAGCTACTTCCAGAAGATCAATTGCTTCTGCTTCACCGAACAGACCCTGGCGCCCGGTGAGAAGCGCGAGATGCCGGTCGTGTTCTATGTCGATCCGTCGCTCGTCAACGATGCCGAGAACGACGGTCTGAATTCGATCACGCTGTCTTACACTTTCTATCCGGTGCGTGAGCCTGCGCTGAAGCCGTTGGCTTCCGGCGAAGTCGACAAGCGCCAGGAAAGCCTCAAGGGTAATCTCTGAGCGTTTGGGTTATGAATATCGAGCGAACTCGCGCTGGCGCAGACCGGCGCAGCTGACGGAGAGACTGCAATGGCTACGGCGCAAGCAAAGCACCACGATTATCATCTCGTCGATCCAAGTCCGTGGCCGGTGGTCGTCTCGCTGTTCGCCTTCGTCATGGCGGTCGGCGCTGTCAGCTGGATGCACCATCTGTATGCCGCCGCGCCGATCGTGTTCGGCATCGGCACCGTCGGCGTGCTCTACGTGTTCGCGAGCTGGTGGGCGGATGTGATCCGCGAAGCCCAGCACAAGGGCGACCACACCCGGGTGGTGCAGATCAGCCACCGCTACGGCATGATCCTGTTCATCGCCTCCGAAGTGATGTTCTTCGTCGCCTGGTTCTGGGCCTATTTCAACGCCTCGCTATTCCCCGCCGACGCCGTGCATGCCACCCGCGAGGCGCTGTTCGGCGGCGTCTGGCCACCGAAGGGCATCCAGACCTTCGACCCCTGGCATCTGCCGCTGCTCAACACGCTGATCCTGCTGACCTCGGGCACCACCGTCACCTGGGCGCATCACGCGCTGCTGGAAGGCGACCGCAAGAGCGTCAAATATGGCCTGATCCTCACCGTGCTGCTCGGCGCCGCGTTCTCCTGCGTGCAGGCCTATGAATACCACCACGCCGCCTTTGCCTTTGCCGGCAATGTCTACGGCGCGACTTTCTTCATG
>JACMOT010000157.1 GCA_014377915.1 Tardiphaga sp. | reverse complement strand
GCCCGGCGAGGCTCCCCCTTGTTGAGAACGCGTTACGTTCAGAAACAATCCATCCGCAAAGCCCGACCGTCCAATCGCCCCGATCGCACAGATCGGTGCGATTGGATCTGAGGAGAACTACATTTGAAGAAATTTGCTTTGGGATTTGCCGCCGCCGTCGCACTCGGCCTTGTCGCGTTCGCCGTACCGGCATCGGCGGCGACGCCGACGCCGCAGGGTATCTCGACCAGCACCGACATTTCCGCGGCCCGTTATGGGGCCCGACGCAAATCGGTCCGTCGCGGTCGGGTTTGTTCGATGCGCACCGTGGTGCGGCGCGGTCCGATGGGCCGTCGCATCGTCACCAAGACGCGCGTCTGCCGGTAACGGCCGCGGCGGTGGCGCCCCCGGGCGCCGCCCCGTCAATTCAGGCTGGCGACCACCACCAGCCGCTTCACGTCGCCATTGCGGTAGGATTTCAGGAACGCGTTGTAGTCCTTGAACGAGACGCAACCATTGCTGTCGCCATTGGGGCCGAGCATGTAGGTGTGCGCCAGCAGGCCGGTGCGACCATAGATCGCGTTTTCGCCGCCGACCGGCGTCAGGCGCAACGCCGCGACGCCGTGAAACAGCGATTCGCGCGCGGTCAGGTCATAGACATGCGGCGGGGTCACGCCGCGCATCTTCTCGGACGCCGATTTCGGGTTGTCGAGGCGATCGCCGAGGCCGGAATGCGCCTCCAGCGTGCTGCCATCCGGCAGATAGACCTTCTTGGCCGAAATATCATAGACGGCCGTGGTGCGATCATAGGCGGTGGGCTTTTGCGCGTCACCGCCATCGCTGCCGATGCCACCATCAGGTCCGGCATAGGCCAGCACCGGTCCGGCCGCCGGCGGCTTGCCAAACAGCTTCTCGAACACCGAGGGGCTGTTGGACGAGGCGGCGAGCACGGTGGCTCTGGCGCGCTGCACCATCAGCTCATGCGCGGAAACGGTCTGGTTGGGCGGCAGCCGCAATTCGGACGGACGCTGCGCCGGTACAGGAATGCTGGCGACCAATTGGCGCACGGTAGGCGCGGCTTTCGCCACGTCCAGCAGCGGCTTCGGCGTCGCCGCCTGGGCCGCGGCGGCGGCTTCCACGGCCGCTGGCGGGGCCACCCGGCGAGCAAAGCGCTCCGGCGGTGCCCCCATCGAATAGCTCGGGTCGAACCAGGCAACCTCGCGGTCCGGCGTGGTCAGGCCATCGGCCGGAACCGGCGCGGCCTGCGCGGCTCGGGAACCGGAAACGGCGGGCGCAAAGCGATCGGCAAAGGTCAGGGTATCGAAACGCTCGGCAAAGGACGAGGCGCCCTCGGCATCGCTCACCAATGTCGATTTCATCCGCACGCTGGCGGAGACGGCCTCAAGCCTGGAAACAAAGACGTTGCTGTACAGCGTCCAGCCGCAGCCGGCGGTGATCAGCCCCACAGCGGCGGCGCCGACCCAGTTCATCGGGCCTTTTGAAGAGGATGCTCGGCGATGGCGTGCCGTGGAATTCCTGGACGAGCCGGTACCAGTGTTCATTCGTCTTGCGTCCAGACCAATTTCACGTTGCGCCTCATGCCGTCAGACAAGCCCCCCATGGAAGCTGGCCTGGCAGAACCGCGAAGCGTCATTAGGGCCAATCTTAGTTAAATGCAGCTTAAGCTTAGCGGAGACTTGGCACCCAGCACAAGGTACCGAATGCCGGTCAAAAACGGCGATGTGATGGCCTCGCCGCGCCCCGCCAACCATCCGTAAAGCCCGCCCGGCGAAGCACTTCGCGCCATCTTGCCGCTGAACATGGTTAAGCAAAGCCTAACGTGCCTGAATCGGCATCCAACAGCAGGATTCCACGGCGGGTTTCGACGGCGGGTTTCGACGGAGGTCGCCGGCGACAGCCGCAGCTCCGCCTTGTCGCCGGCCCCGGTTCGACGCTCGTCCACCAGCGCAGCGGTGCCTGAATCGCGGTGATACACATCACTCCGCTCCGGACCGGGAAGGCGACAGGCTCCCGCGGCGGACGGCGGTGGCGCCATCCCTTGCAGCGCGATTGAAATGCACGCGGCTCGAATGACGTTCGATAGTGGGCGACCTGCCATGCGCGCGACCCAACGCGTCGCACTATTATACACGCGCCCCTGCTAATCCCCGGCATTGAATTGCAATGCCTCTCGCATCGCAAGCTCAACATCAAATGGCCTCAGCTGATGATTTTTTCAGGCGCGATTACGGCGGCGCGCGCATGGTTTGACCATGTTTTGTTTTTTTTCATCTCGCTTTGTGGCGATCACTTTCACGCAAAAGCCTTAAAATACAGTGTTCCCGCAATAAGTGTAGTTTTGAAAGGCGAGTTTTAAACAGACACTTTTTACGTTGCAAGTCAGCAACAACTTAAAAAATGCGGTTCTGGATTTTGAAAAACCGCCCCCGGACGACGCTCGCGGCGCTCCGCCACTCTGGCGCATGAACTTCGAGAATGCCTTCGTTGAGGTGCGAGCGCTGAAATTGTTTCAGCGAACTACACAAGGGCAAGCGCAGTGAACAGGACCTTATTTTATCCCATTATCGCCGCAATCACGACCATCGCGCTTCAAGGCGGCACCATGGCGGCCGATCTTCAGGTTACGCCTCGCTATCTGAAAGCGCCGCCGATCGTTGATACTTGGACCGGCGGTTTTCTCGGCGTTTCCGCCGGCGGGCGCTGGACTACGGAAGACTGGACCAGCAGCAACCAAGCTTCGCATGAGTTTGAATCGAGTTCAGCACGCCTCGGCCTGTATGGCGGCTACAACTGGCAGGTCCAGCCCGGCTGGATCGTCGGACTCGAAGCCGATGTCGCCTGGGCGAACAACCACGCTTCCCTCGCTTCCATTCCCGGCATTACCGGGACGGGCAAGACGGGCACGTCCGAAGTGAAGGATCTCGGTGACGGCGGCCTGCGCGCGCGCGTCGGCTATCTCGTCACCCCCAGCACCATGCTGTTCGCCAGCGGCGGCGTGTCCTGGATCCAGAACCAGATCGACGTTTCCTCGGTCACGTCCACCCGCGTCGCGCATTATTGCGCACCGGATACGATTTCGACCTCGACGGCCAGCGACAGCCTATCGAAGACCAATATGGGCTGGAGCCTCGGTGGCGGTATCGAAACCAAGATCGCCCACAACTGGTTGGCACGTGGCGAGTATCGTTACAGCAGCTATGGAAGCCAGCAGGCCAGCCTGATGAAGGGCACGCAGCAGATCAGCGTCGATTTCGACAAGCATTCGACCCAGACCCTGCTGGTCGGCGTCGCCTATCAGTTCGGCCAGTAACACCAGCCGAAGAAGCGCAGCCCCCGGGGCCTGGCAGCCATGCCGGGCCCTTTGCGCCGTGCAAGGTTGTACTGGCAACAAGGCCCGTTAGCGCTCATATTCATGACTCGCCTCCGTGACGCCAGACGCCCTCGTTGATCTGATCGGACACATCATGACCTCACCCGTCGCGAGCCCCTCCTCCGCCAACGCAAAGGCGCGATACCTCGCCGCGCCAAGACGCTCCGATTTTACGCTCGAGCAGGATTGGTCGTCCTATTCGACGGCCGAACATGATCGCTGGGACCGCCTGTTCGCACGTGCACAAACCGTTCTGCAGGGACGCGCCTGCGACGAGTTTCTGGCGGCGATGAAAACGCTGCAGCTGTCGGAGTCCGGAATTCCCGATCTCGACAAGCTCAGCGCGCGGCTGAAGCCGCTGACCGGCTGGGAAGTGGTGGCGGTCGCCGAACTGGTGCCGGACGACATCTTCTTCGACCATCTCGCCCATCGCCGCTTTCCCGCCGGCGCCTTTATCCGTCCCGAGCACGAGATGGATTATCTGCAGGAGCCCGACATCTTTCATGATGTGTTCGGTCATGTGCCGTTGCTCGCCAATCCGGTCTACGCGGATTTCATGCAGGCCTATGGCAAGGGCGGCCAGCGCGCTTTGGCGCTCGGCCAGTTGAAGAACCTGGCGCGATTGTACTGGTACACGGTCGAGTTCGGCCTGCTGCGGAGCCCCGAGGGCTTGCGCATCTTCGGGGCCGGCATTCTGTCGTCGGCCACGGAATCGGTGTTCGCGCTGGAAAATGATTCACCCAACCGGATCGGCTTCGAGCTCGAACGCGTGATGCGCACGAACTATGTGATCGACGATTTCCAGCAGAGCTATTTCGTCATCGACAGTTTCGAAAAACTGCTCGAGGACAGCTACCGCGATTTCGGCGCGCTCTATGCGCGACTGGCCGATGCGCCGGACATCGACGCCGACCAGGTCACCGCGGCGGATCGCCTGATCCACCGCGGCACGATGGATTATTTCACCCTGAAACGCGCCTCAGCCGTTCATTGACTGAATGCGAAACTTGGCCGGCGACGCGCCGAAGCGGCGGCGGAAGCTGCGGTGAAAATACGACAGTTCGTTGAAGCCGCAACTGGCCGCGACGTCGCTGATCTTGAGGCGGCACTGCCGGTCGGAGGTCAGCAGGCCGCGGGCCTTTTCGAGCCGCAAAGCCATGATGCGGTCGGTGATGCTGAAACCAGAGCCCTGCAGCAGGTCCTGCACGTAGCGCACCGAGAGGCCAAGATTCTCGGCGACCACGCGGGTTGAAAATTGCTGGTCTGCGAAGCTCTGGTTGATCTGCGCGAGCACGCTGGCAATTCGCGCCCCGCGCAGGCCGCCGGCTTCGGACGCATTGGCAGCGCCCAATCCCGAACCGCCGCCCAGCTCGGCGCGCTCGCAGCTGATGTCGGAATGATTTTGGGATTCGAAATGTGTGTTTTCCATTGTCCGATAACCCGCTTATTTCATGGTTCGCGGATATGGGTCGTCGCAAGCACCGGTTTAGGTTCAATGCCATGCGTGGTAAATTAGTCGCTTTGCGAACAATTTGTTCCGCAGTGCGCGTGGGAGCGCGACGCGGGCAGGAAACCAGCCCAAGACCAGAACGGTGATACGCCAACGCGGTCATCACCGGCCGCGCAAAAAGCCTCTGGAGATGGAAATGAAAAGATTTTTGCTGGGACTGGCGGGCGTCGTCGGTCTTGCGGGTCCCGCTGTCGCGGCCGACCTCCCCGCGCGCATCTACGCCAAGGCGCCGATCGCCGACCCGGTCTATAATTGGACCGGACTCTATCTCGGTGTGAATGCTGGCGGCGCCTGGGGGCGCTCCGCTGCCGCGACATCGACGGTCTTCAGCCCCACCGGCTATTTTGCCGCGACCAGCGTGCCCGCCATTGCCCTTGCCGGCAATCAGCAGCTGAATGGTAGCGGCTTCACCGGCGGCTTGACGGCCGGCTACAACTGGCAGTCGAGCAATATCGTGTTCGGTCTGGGGGCGGACTTCAATTATCTCGGGTTGAAGGCGTCCTCGAGCGGATCAGCCGTGTATCCTTGCTGCGCGCCGACCAGCTTCACCGTCGCTTCCTCGGTGGCCACGGACTGGCTGATGACGTTCAGGCCGCGCCTCGGCCTCGCGCACAACAACTGGCTGTTCTACGTCACCGGCGGTCTGGCCGTCGCCAACGTCAAGGGCAACTTCGTTTTCACGGATACGTTCGCCACCGCCGCCGAGTCAGCCGCGTTCTCACGAACGAAAGCAGGCTGGACCGCCGGCGCCGGTGTTGAATATGCGCTGCTGAACGGCTGGTCGGTGAAGGGCGAATATCTTCATATCGATCTCGGCAGTGAGAGCACGACCAGCTCCAACCTCACGGCGTTCACCCCGACCATCGCATTTGCCAGTAATGCTTACCGTCACAGCGTGGATTTGAAGTCGGACGTCGTCCGCGTTGGCCTGAATTACAAATTTGGCGGTCGCTAGGCCGAACCAAGCGGCATCGGAAAACCCGGGTTAAAATCGGAAGGCCGGCCCAAAGGCCGCCTTCTCGGCGCGACCGCGACTGCCGGCTTATCGCCCGCCCAGCTCAGGCGGCGGCGAACGGTCGAGCGGGTCGCCTTTGATATCGCCGAGCAGATCGAGTTCGATCGGCTCAATGACCAGCGGCCCGCGCTTGCGGGTCAATTGCGCGACCTTCTCGATCGAGCCAAAGCGGACCCGCAACTCCGGCACGGTGCTGGCATTCTGCGCTCCCACCAGCAGCAGCGGACCGGCGAGGTTGGCGGCGGTGGGCTCCGGCATGTTGATCCAGCGAATGCGCTGGTTGATCTGGGTCACGCAGGTGCCCTTGGGCAAATAGAAGGCGAGCCAGCCGGTGGTGCCGTAATCCGGCGCCAGCACGCAGGTCGCGCCGACCCGGCTGCGTACCGCTTCGATCTGGGCCGCCACTTCGGTGAAACCTACGCCGATGCTGCGCACCGTGGAATCGCGACGATAGCCCGACAACAGCCCGGTGTTGGCCTGCACCACCAGCAACGTGAACATCACAACGCCGGTCGGGCCTGCCCAACGCATGCAGAAATCGACGTTACGCTGCGTACGCGCGCGCCATTGGGTGACATTGGCAGCCACCGCCGCGGCAATCGCGAACGCCGGATACACCGGCGCGAACCAATTGGCCTCGACGCGGGCATGCAGCGAGTGCCACAGGAAATAGGCCACGATGGTCCACAGCATCGCGCTGATCAGCACCCGCGCCGGCCAGGCGCCCGACTGGCGCAGGACCAGGGCGTAAAGTCCCATGGCGCCGAGGATGAACACCAGCGGCGTCGCGAAGGCGATCTGCGTCGGAATGAGCTCACCGATGAAGGCCGGATTGAAATGATCGATCCGCGCCCGGCCGAGCTGCTTGATGAACGATACCCACTGATGTTCGGAATTCCACAACAATACCGGCGAGAACACCGCCAGCGCGACCACGCCGCCGAGGTAGGTCCAAAGCGAGATCAGCCAGCGCCGCAGCTTCGGCACGGCGATCAGCCAGATCAAAATCGCAGGGCCGAAAAAGAACGCGGTATATTTTGATAGCAGCGCGGCGCCGACCGCGGCGCCCACGGCGAGCCACCACACGCCGCGCCCGGTCGCCAGCAGCTTGGCGAGGCTGTACAGAACCAGGCTCGACGCCACCAGCAGCGGCGCGTCGGGGGTGACGATCATGGTGCCGGCGGCGGCCATCATGGTGGCGTTGAGCAGCAGCGTGGCGGCGGAAGCGACGCGCTGGCCGCCGAACAGCAGCGCGGCCGTCTGGTACACCGCCCAGCTCATCGGCAGGCCCAGCAGTACCGACACCAGCCGGACCCCGAATTCGGTGTCGCCGGCGATCAGGGTGCCGAGCCGGATCACCACCGCCACCATCGGTGGATGGTCGTAATAGCCGCCGGCAAGGTGCTTCGACCACATCCAGTAATAGGCTTCGTCGAAAGTCAGCGGCGTCCACGCGGACGCTACCAGCCTCAAGACGATGAGTCCGACGACGATCGCGGCGGTGCCGCGCACCAGCCGCTGGTCGGGCGCCGTCATCACGGCTTCACCGCTTGCGCCAGACGAACAGGCCCGACATCGCGTAGTTCCAGACCACGCCCATCAGCGCGCCCGAGGCGCCGGCCAGCCACCAGATCGGCTCCTGGTCATAGACCGAGAAGGCAACGCCGACATTGGCGAGCAGTCCGACACTGCACACCAGATAGAACAGCAGCAATCCACGCAGGATGCCAAAGCCCTTCAACCGCTGGTCGCGATAGGTCAGGAAATTGTTGAGCAGGAAGTTGCTGGTCATCGCCAGCATCGCCGCGCCACCCTGCGCCTCCGCGAATGGCAGCGCGAAGGCCTCGAGCAGAATGAACAACGCCGAGAAATGCACGAACAGGCCGATCGAGCCGACCAGCGCGAACAGCAGGAAGCGCAGCGACACCACGTCATTGGTCAGCTTCGCCAGCACCAGGCCGAGGAAGTCGAGTGCCACCATGGAATCGAGCTTGCTCTCGCCATGCTGCCGCGAGCCGAAGGTGTAGGGCACCTCGATGATGCGCAGATCGCCGCGCCCGGTGGCGACGACGTCGAGCAGGATCTTGAAGCCCTGGGTGGACAATAGCGGCGCCAGTTGTTCGAAGCGATCGCGGCGGATCATGAAAAAGCCGCTCATCGGATCGGCGATCTTGACCCGCAGCACCCGCTGCGCGACCGCGGTGGCCAACTTGCTGGCGCCAAGCCGTTGCTGGTTGAAACTATCGGCGCTGCCGCCTTCGACATAGCGACTGCCGATGACGAGATCGGCGGCATCGCTTTCCAGCAGTCCCAGCATCTTGGCGAGCTGGGTTTCATCGTGCTGCAGGTCGCCGTCAATCACCGCCGCGCACGGCGCGCTCGACGCCAGCATGCCCTCGATGCAGGCGCCCGACAGGCCGCGGCGGCCAATGCGGCGGATACAGCGTACGCGGGAATCGTCGCGCGCCAGCGTCCGCACCGTCTCGGACGTGCCATCCGGCGAATTGTCGTCGACGAAGATCACTTCCCAGGCGATTCCGACCAGCGCGGCATCAAGGCGCCGCACCAGAGTGGCGACGTTGTCGCGCTCGTTGAAGGTCGGCACGATGACCGAGAGCCGCAGCGGGGCGCCTGTCGGCAAGGCGGACGCGGGCCGTGGATAAAGGGCTTCATTCATGGCGCAGGATATATCGGGGGCGCCGGTCGATGCCAAGGCGGCGCGGGCAGATCGACAGAAATCAGCGGCATGCGGGATAACGGGCAACAGTACCCCAGAAATGCCAACGACCCCGAACAACATGGCGCGCGTACATCCGGCGCTACCGAGCTATTCTAGGGTCGTTCCAGCGCCGGAGCCTTTAAGCATCGACGTCGCCGTTGAAAAGCAGATAGGGAGTTATGGGACATTCCGCAAGGGGCATCGCATGGCCGGTAAATTCGGCAATATCCGCATCGGTATCGGGGGGTGGACCTTTGCCCCCTGGCGCGGTGTCTTTTACCCGGAAAAGCTGACCCAGGCCAGGGAACTCGGCTATGCGGCCTCCAAACTGACTTCAATCGAGATCAACGGCACCTATTACGGCTCGCAGAAGCCCGAGAGCTTCCGCAAATGGGCGCGCGAAGTGCCGGATGGCTTTGTGTTCTCGCTGAAAGGGCCCCGCTTCGCCACCAACCGTCGCGTGCTCGCCGAAGCCGGCGAGTCCGTGCAGCGCTTCTATGATTCCGGCGTGCTGGAGCTGGGCGACCGGCTGGGGCCCATGTTGTGGCAGTTCGCGCCGACCAAGAAATTCGACGAAGCCGATTTCGGCGCGTTCCTTGAACTGTTGCCGCGTGAACGGGATGGGCGCGCCTTGCGCCACGTCGTCGAGGTCCGCCATGACAGTTTCTGCGTGCCCGGCTTCATCGCGCTGCTGCGGCAGTTCAAGATTCCGGTGGTGTTCTCCGAGCACGCCACCCATCCCGCGATTGCCGACATCACCGGCGACTTCGTCTATGCCCGGCTGCAAAAGGGCAAGGACAGCATCCAGACCGCCTATCCGGCGAAGGCACTGGATGCCTGGGCCAAGCGGCTGCAGCTCTGGGCGGCCGGCGGCGAGCCCTCCGACCTGCCCCGGGTCGATGACACCAAGCTGAAAAAGCAGCCGCGCGACGTGTTTGCCTATGTGATCCACGAGGCCAAGGTGCGCGCGCCCGCGGGCGCAATGGCGCTGATCGAGCGCGTCAAATAGCGGTCCAGACACTTCGTTGACCGACGTCGCGTCACCGCCCTTGCCCGTGGGGCAAGACAATCTGGCGCATGTTCGCAGATCGTTCTCCCGGCCGCGCTGGACGCCCACTTATCCACAGTTTTAATCTACCTGAAGTTGTGTTTTTCGGCGTGGGGCTCGGGCGCAATGCGTTGGCAGGTGGCGTTAGGCGCGCTGAGCTTCGCGGTCGCGGTGGCCTGCGGCGCCTGCCACGTGACGGCGCAGGAGACCGAGGACGGCCTTGACGACGACGTCGCCGACAGCCCGCCTTCGCGCTGGGCAATATTGCTCGATCCCGTCTGGTCGAAAAAGCCTGCTTTTGACTTCCTGACCGGCGGCATGCCCGATCGCCTGATCGAGTTTGGTGGCATCGACATCTGGCGCTACGGCATCGGCACCTATGCCGGCGCGCAATTTGCGCCGGCGGGAACCAACAAGGATGGCTTCATTGTGCGATTCACCGGCTCACAGAATATCGAGCGCTACAGCACCCGGACCAAAGACTTCAGGACCGAGGTGATCCGCGCAGCGATCCTGCCCGGCTATAAATTCACCGCCGACCGAGTCGAACTCCAGTTGCTCGGCGGCCTCGACGTTGAAGCCGACTACCTGATGGTCAACCGCCATTATTTCGCCTCGCGCGGCCGTATCGGGGCGCGCTTCACCATTGATGGCTGGTGGGAGCCGACGCGCCTGCTCATGCTGCAAGCATCGCTCTCCGGGACGACCATCGACAACGGGATCAGTTCGCGCGCCGCCGCCGGCTGGCGCCTGTTCGATCGGTTCTGGATCGGGCCGGAGGCGTCGATCTCCAGCGACTTCTTCAGCCGGCAATACCGGGTCGGCGCGCATCTGACGGGCCTGCGGACCGGCCATGTCGAATGGACGATCGCCGCCGGCCATATCGAGGACAGCTTCAAACGTGACGGCGTCTATGCCCGGGTCGGCCTGACGATCCGTCCGCCCCGCGAACCGTTCTTCGAGAATTGAAGTGCGATCAGCCCTTGGCGTCACAGGCCCAGGCGCGGATCACGCATTCCTTGCCGCCGAAATCATAGCATTTCCTGGTCGCCGCGTTCAGCGACGTGGAGATCCGCGGCGCCACGGCATAAGCGTGCGCGCCGCACGGATTTTTCATGTCCACCGCGAAGGCGGCGCAGGCGCGGTTCATGGTCACCATCGTGCAGTCGCCCGCGCACTGTTTTTTAGCGGCGGCGACGGCTGCTTCCTGGGCGGGGTAATCGAACGCCTGGCCATAGGCGCCGCATTTACCGACCGCCAGGGCGCCGGCGGCCAGCGTAGGTGCGATGAAGGCGGGTACGAGCAGTGCGACAAATCCGGCAAGACAAACGGCGCGAAGCCGCGCGGCGACGAAATACAAATTCCCCTCCCCCGAGGTGCAATACTCTGGAGAAGTTACATCGCAGGCGTTTCAACTTGGTGAATGAATTCGCAACGCCACACCCGGCATCGTTGCGCTCAGCCGCGCCGAGCTTCCGCCAGCGCCTGCGGCGTGTCGATGTCGAGGAAGGCGCCATGGCCCTCGACCGACACTTCGGCCACCGCCTCGCCATGCTTGATGATCAAATGCCGGGCGCCGATATCGCCGTCCAGCGTCATCAACTCGCCGAAGAAACGTCGCGACCACAGCACCGGATTGCCGCGACGGCCGTCGCTGACCGGCACCGCGATCAGGCTGCCGCGATCCGGCGCAAAGGCCTCGATCAGGCGGTCGATCAGCCGGGTGTCAATCAACGGCATGTCGCCGAGGCAGACCACCGCGCCATCGGCATCGGCCGGCACCGCCGCGATTCCGGCTTTCACCGAACTCGCCAGTCCCTCGGCGAATTCCGGATTGTGCACGAAGATGACCTGCAGCCCGGCCAGCGCCTTCTCGACCTCGGCCGCCTGGTGACCCGTCACCACGGTGACGCTCATCGCCTTCGATGCCAGAGCCTGCTCGGTCACGGCGCGCACCAGCGTCTTGCCGTTCAGTTCGGCCAGCAGCTTGTTGGGGCCGCCCATCCGGGTCGAACGGCCAGCCGCCAGAATCACCGCCGCGACATGGCGGTTGCCGTCGGTGCCCGCCGGCAGCCGCGGCTGCGGACGGGTGACGATCTCCATCAGCAATCCGCCGACGCCCATCGCGGTGAGATCGGCGCGGGTCACCGCGATGCCGGCCAGCAACCGCGTCAGCACCCAGTCGAATCCATTCTCCACCGGCGAGCGCGCGCAGCCCGGGGCACCCAGCACCGGCACGCCGCCGATCCGGCCGATCAGCAGCAGATTGCCGGGATCGACCGGCATGCCGAAATGTTCGATGGCGCCACCGACCTGCTCGATCGCCGACGGGATCACATCGCGGCGGTCGGCGATCGCCGAGGCACCGAACACGATGACCAGTTCGGCGCCAAGGCCGAGCAATTCCCGCACCGATGCGGCGAGCGCATTCTGGTCATGCGGCACGCGGCGTTCGGCAATGATCTTCGCCCCGGCCGGCGCCAACCGCTCGGCGGTGACGCGCAAAGTCTTGTCGATGACTTTTGGCGACAAGCCCGGCAGCAGTGTCGAGACGATTCCGACTTTTCTGACCGTATAGGGAGCGATCCGCATCGCGCCGCCGGCCGCAGCGAGCACGGCGGCGTCGCGCAAGTGACCGGCAACGCCGAATGGAATCAGTTTCACGGTGGCGATCATCTCGCCTTCGACCACCGGCTTGAAGGCGGAAAGCGTCGCAAAGGTAATGGCCTCGTCGACGGCATTGATGCGGTCAACAATGGCGCGATCGACCACCAGCACGCCGGGATGCCTGGCAAACAGATTGGCGCGGCCGGTAAAGGCGCGCTCGACATGAACGCCCTCGCCCGCCACGACTTGCGCGATACTGGCCGCCGCGGCGTCCTCGGAAACATCGCCCTCCTCAAGGCGGACCACCACCACTTCCCTGACGCCGGCACGCTGCAGCGCGGCGACTTCATCGGCACCAATGGTGGTGCCCTTCTTGAGCACCAGATCGCCCTGCCGCAGCGTATGCACGGTGACACCGCCCAGCGCTTCCGCCGGTCTGGCCGGGCCGAACTTCACGCGGCGCTCGGTTTGGGCAGACGCAGTTCAGCGGTGATCTGTGCCATGATCGACACCGCGATCTCCGACGGCGATACCGCGCCGATGTTGAGGCCGATCGGCGCATGGACCTTGGCGATATCCGCGTCGGTGGCGCCCTGCGCCTTGAGCCGGTCGCCGCGCTTGGCGTGGGTTTTTCGCGAGCCCAGCGCGCCGATGTAAAAACAGTTTTTGGCGAAGGCGTGCAACAATGCGGGATCGTCGATCTTGGGATCATGGGTCACCGCGACGAAGGCGGTGTAGTAGTCGATGTTGAGCGGTGGCAGCGCCACGTCGGGCCATTCCGCCACCAGCGCGACATCCGGAAACCGCTCGGGGCTGGCGAAGGCGGTGCGCGGGTCGATCACCGTGACATCGTAGTCCAGCGCGCGCGCCAGTGGCGCCAGCGCCTGGCTGATATGAACCGCGCCGATGATGACGAGGCGCGCGGTCGGCGCGTAGACGTTGAGAAACAGCTTCTTGCCGCCCGTCTCGATCATCGCGCTCTTGCCCATGCGCAACTGCTTGTCGAGTTCGGCATGCAACAGATCATCGGGGAAATCGACGGCCTTGACCAGGCGTTGCTCGCCATTGGCAACGTCGGTGACGACGATCACCGGGCGGCGCGCGGCACGCTCGATATTGATCTGGCTCAGGGTCTCAAGCTTCACGACTAACCGACTTTCTCGACGAATACGCGGATCGTGCCGCCGCACGAAAGGCCGACGTTCCACGCGGTCTCGTCGGCGACGCCGAATTCAAGCATTTTTGGCGCGCCTGAAATGATCACGTCGAGCGCTTCGGTGACGACGGCGCCCTCGACGCAGCCGCCGGACACGGAGCCCAGAAAAGTACCGTCATCATTGATGACCAGGCTGGAGCCAGCCGGGCGCGGCGCCGAGCCCCAGGTCTCGACCACGGTGGCCAGCGCCACGCCGTGGCCGGCCTTCTGCCAGGCCTCGGCGGCCCGCAGGATGTCTTCGTCGCGATTCAGCATGGGAGCCTCTTTCAAGCTGCGGATCGTTCAGGCCGCCGGCCGGATCAGGCTGCGGTGGTGCGCGGGCGGAGCCGAGGACAGCGCCTTGATCAGCCCCTCCATCGAACTCAAATTATGTACCGGACGGAATTCGTCAACGTGCGGCAGCATCATTTTGATGCCCTGCGCCTTCGGCTCGAAACCATCGAAGCGCAGCAGCGGGTTGAGCCAGATCAGCCGGCGGCAGGAGCGGTGCAGCCGGTCCATCTCGAAGGTCAGCCGGCTGTCCGCCTCGCGCTCCAGCCCGTCGGAGATCAACAACACGATGGCGCCCTGCCCGAGCACGCGACGGCCCCACAATTTGTTGAAGCTGTGCAGCGACTCCGAGATCCGCGTGCCGCCGGCCCAGTCCTGCACCGAGGACGAGCAGCTCGCCAGCGCCTCGTCGGGATCGCGCGCGCGCAGCGCCCGCGTCACATTGGTCAGCCTGGTGCCGAATAGAAACACCGAGACGCGTTTGCGCGCATCGGTGATGGCGTGCAGGAAATGCAGGAACAGCCTGGTATATTCGCTCATCGAGCCGGAGATATCGAGCAAGGCCACGATCGGCGCCGGCCGGTCGATCCGGCCGGGGCGGCGGATATCGACGATGTCGCCACCGGTGCGCAGCGAACCGCGCAGCGTGCGGCGCAGATCGAGCTTCAGCCCGCGTTTGTCGGGCTGGGTGCGGCGGGTGCGGAGTTCAGCCTGCGGCAGGTTCATCCGGGCGATGGCGCGGGTGACCTGCGCGATCTCCGCCGCGCTCATCTGCGCAAAATCCTTCTTCTGCAGCACCTCGCGATCGGACACCGAGAGCTTGACCTCCTGCTCCTGCGGCTGCTCCTGCGCCTCCGCCATCGCCGGCTTGGCCATCGCCTCCTGGACGCGGCGCGAGGCCGGCGGTGGCGGCTTCCTGGCCTGTTCCGGCAGCGGCACCGAATCGAGCATCTGCTTCCATTCGTCGGCGGCGCGAAAAAACAGATCGAAGGCCTGGGCGAATACCAGCGCATGTTCGTGACGCTTGACGAAGATCGCCTGCAGCGTCGCGAACAAATCGGCACGGTGGCCGATCTCGATCAACTGGATCGCGTTCAACGCATCAATCACCGCGCCCGGCCCGACCGGCAGGCCAGCCGCCCGCAACGCACGGGCAAAGCCGATGACATTGTCGGCCATCAGTCCGGTCGGCGGGTTGAGGTGATCCATGGCCTATTCACTCTCGTCGTCCCGGGGCGCGAATTCTCCTCGTCATTCCGGGGGGCGGGCGGCACCAGCCGAACGCCAACCCGGAATCCCGACATGTTCATCGTCCCATGGCGAGGTTCCGGGTTCGCTCGCGCTGATGCGCTCGCGCCCCGGAACGACGAACCTATTCGGTCGCTTCCTTCAAAACCTTCTGCAGATTGTCGCCCTGCATCCGCGCGATGTCGTCCTGGTACTTCAGCAGCGCGCCGAGCGTATCGCCGACCACTTCCGGCGTCAGCGCGCGGGCGTCGAGCTCGGTCAGGGCGGTCGCCCAGTCCAGCGTCTCGGCGACGCCCGGCGACTTGTAGAAATCCTGGTCGCGCAGCGCCTGCACGAATTTCACCACCTGCGCCGACAGTTTCGCGGAGATGTTCGGCACGCGGGATTTCACGATCGCCAGTTCGCGTTCGGCGGTGGGATAATCGACCCAGTGATACAGGCAGCGGCGCTTCAGCGCGTCATGGATCTCGCGGGTTCGGTTTGAGGTCACAATGACGATCGGCGGTGCCGGCGCCTTCACCGTGCCGAATTCCGGGATCGTGACCTGGAAGTCGCTGAGGATTTCCAGCAGATAGGCTTCAAAGGCCTCATCGGCGCGGTCGAGTTCGTCGATCAGCAACACCGGCGCGCCGTTGACGTCGGGCTCCAGTGCCTGCAGCAGCGGCCGCTTGATCAGATAGCGTTCGGCAAAGATGTCGCTGGAGAGCTGGTCGCGGTCGGTATCGCCGGCCGCCTCGGCCAGCCGGATCGCGATCATCTGCGACGCGCTGTTCCACTCATAGACGGCCGAGGCGACGTCGAGACCCTCATAGCATTGCAGCCGGATCAGCTTGCGACCGAGCGCTGCCGACAGCACCTTGGCAATTTCGGTCTTGCCGACGCCGGCCTCGCCTTCGAGAAACAGCGGCCGCCCCATCCGCAGCGCCAGAAACACCACCGTGGCCAATGAGCGCTCGGCGAGGTAGCCGCGCGTCGTCAGCATGTCCAGCGTCGCCTCGACGGAGGTCGGGATCGCCGATGTCGCACTCATGAAGCCGCCGATCTTGGGATAGCCAGTCTAAGGAAAGCCGGGCCTCGCAAATCAGGCCCGGGCGTTGGCGGCGTCGACGGCGCGGCGCGCCAGCACACCGATCAGATGGGCGCGATATTCCGCGCTGCCGTGGAGGTCGCTGTTGAGACCTTCGGCGGGCACGGTGAGACCTTCCAGCGCCTTCGACGAAAACCGCTTCTGCAACGCCTGTTCGAAGGCCTCGACGCGAAACACCCCGTCCGAACCAGCACCGGTGACGGTGACGCGGACATCCGAGGGCCGTCGGGCGACGAACACGCCGACCAGCGCATAACGCGAGGCCTGGTTGCGGAATTTGACGTAGGCGGCCTTCTTCGGCAGCGGGAACGAGACCTTGGTGATGATCTCGTCGGCTTCCAAAGCGGTGGTGAACAGGCCCTGGAAGAATTCTTCCGGCTTCAGCTTGCGCTTGTTGGTGATGATGGTGGCGCCCATCGCCAGCACGGCCGCGGGATAGTCGGCGGTCGGATCATTATTGGCGAGCGAACCGCCGATAGTGCCCTTGTGACGCACGGCGGGATCGCCGATCAGCGCCGCCAGTTCAGCCAGCGCCGGGAAGGCTTCGCCGACAATCGCCGACGATGCCACTTCGGCATGCTTGGCCAGCGCGCCGATCACCAGCGAGCGGCCCTTGATCTCGATGCCGTCGAGACCCTGGATATGGCTGAGGTCGATGATGTGCGGCGGCGCGGCGAGGCGCTGCTTCATCACCGGGATCAGCGTGTGACCGCCGGCCACCAGCTTGGCGTCTTCATTCTTGATCAGAAGATTGGCGGCCTGCCGCACGGTCTCCGGACGATGATATTTGAATTCGTACATGGGGTATCCCTGGGGTCGCGGTGCGCGATGATCGTCGGCGTCGTGAGGCGAGACAGATTAGGCGAGGTCGGAATTCGCCATGGCCTTGGCGCCGGCGGCGGTCGACACCACGATGTTCTGATAGCCGGTGCAGCGGCAGAGATTGCCTTCGAGTTCTTCGCGGATGACGTGATCGCTGAGATCATGGCCCTTGCGGTGCACGAGATCGACCGCGGTCATGATCATGCCGGGG
>JACMOT010000156.1 GCA_014377915.1 Tardiphaga sp. | reverse complement strand
TCGCCAAGGTGATGGAACTGGCCCCGAAGCTGCCGAAGGATCATCTGATGGTCGTTAACCTGTCCGGCCGCGGCGACAAGGATATCCCCCAGGTGGCAGAGATTCTGCGCGGAGTGAAATTGTGAGGTCGCGGGCGCTTTCACGTTTGGCCCCCTCACCCGGCTGCTTCGCAGCCGACCTCTCCCCAACGGGGAGAGGTGTAACAGCGATCTTCCTTCAACTCTCCCCGTTGGGGAAAGGTCGATCGGGTGAGCGTAGCGAAGCCGGTCGGGTGAGGGGCCTTCAGCCCGGCCGTAATGTGCCCAAAATCATTTCCAGCACCCCTTCGAGGTTTTCATACACATCGCTGTTCGAAACGCGGATGACATGGAAGCCGCATCGCGCCAGCACCTCCGAGCGAACCTTGTCGCGGGCGCGTTCGGCCTCACTGTGGTGGGTGATGCCGTCGACCTCGACGATCAGCTTCCCGTCGGGCGTCACAAAATCGACGACGTATCGGTCTATCGGATGCTGGCGGCGAAATTTCCAGCGTGCCAATTGGCGCGCACGCAACGCCTGCCATAGCTTCGCCTCGGCGCTGGTTTGCGCGGCTCGGAGTTGCCTGGCTCTGGCTTTGAACCTGTCCATCCCCCTAACTCTCCCTGAGCGAGAGTGTAGCATAGCGGTTGCCGCATCATGACCACCCGAATCGATACCCGCTTCGCCGAACTCAAGACCGAGGGCCGCGCGGCCTTCGTCACCTTTGTGATGGCCGGCGATCCAGATCTCGTCACCTCGCTTGCTATCATCAAGGCGCTGCCGAAGGCCGGCGCGGATATTATCGAGATCGGCATGCCGTTTACCGATCCGATGGCGGATGGCCCGGTGATCCAGGCGGCCGGACTGCGCGCGCTGAAGGCCGGCACCACGCTGCGAAAGACGCTGGCGCTGGTCAGTGACTTCCGCAAGGACGAGGCGAAGACGCCGATCGTGCTGATGGGCTACTACAATCCGATCTACGTCTACGGCGTCGACAAATTCCTGGTCGATGCCAAGGCCGCGGGTGTCGATGGCCTGATCATCGTCGATCTGCCGCCGGAGGAAGATGCGGAACTCTGCCTGCCGGCGATGAAGGCGGGTCTGAACTTCATTCGCCTGGCCACGCCGACCACCGACGACAAGCGACTGCCGGCGGTGCTCGCGAATACTTCCGGTTTTGTTTACTACGTTTCGATCACCGGCATTACCGGCAGCGGCAGCGCCGATTCCTCCGCGGTGGGTGCCGCGGTGGCGCGGATCAAGCGCCATACCGACCTGCCGGTCTGCGTCGGCTTCGGTATCCGTACCCCGGAAGCGGCGCATGATATCGCGCGGCATGCCAATGGCGCGGTGGTCGGCTCGGCGCTGATCGATGCGCTGAAGGCGTCGCTTGACGCCGACGACAGGGCTACCGCTACCACGGTTAGCGCGGTCGCCGATCTCGTCGCCTCGCTGGCGCAGGGCGTCCACGGCGCGAAGCAGGCCGCGGAATAAGCCACAATCTGGCGATAAAGCCACCAGGCGGTTGTCGGGCCTCGCCCTCGCCGCCATGTCAAGATCAGAGCGACGCCACCAGGTTGCGACGCGGAGAACAAGATGAACTGGCTTACCAACGTCGTCCGGCCGAAAATCCGCAGCATCCTGCGCCGCGAGACCCCGGAGAATCTGTGGATCAAATGCCCCGATACCGGGCAGCTGGTGTTCTACAAGGACGTCGAGCAGAACCAGTTCGTCATTCCGGGCTCGAACTACCATATGCGGATGAGCGCCACCGCGCGCTTGAAATCGATCTTCGACAACGAGACCTGGTTCGACGTGGCGCTGCCCGACGTCATCGCCGATCCGCTGAAATTTCGCGACGAGCGCAAATATGCCGACCGGATCCGCGACGCGCGCGCCAAGACTGGCATGAATGACTCCGTCAAGGTCGGCTACGGCAAGCTGGAAGGCGCCGGCGTCGTGGTCGCGGTGCAGGATTTCGATTTCATGGGTGGGTCGCTCGGCATGGCCGCCGGCGAAGCGCTGGTGCGCGCGTTCGAACTCGCTCTGGAAAAGAAATCGCCCTGCATCGTGTTCGCGGCCTCCGGCGGCGCGCGCATGCAGGAGGGCATCCTGTCCCTGATGCAGTTGCCGCGCTCGACCGTCGGCGTGCAGATGCTGCGCGACGCCAAGCTTCCCTACATCGTGGTGCTGACCAATCCGACCACCGGCGGTGTCACGGCGTCCTATGCGATGCTGGGTGACGTGCAGATTGCCGAGCCCGGCGCGCTGATCGGCTTCGCTGGCGCCCGCGTCATCGAGCAGACGATCCGCGAAAAACTCCCTGAGGGTTTTCAGCGCGCGGAATATCTGAAAGAGCACGGCATGATCGACATGGTCGTGCACCGCCACGATCTGAAGCCGACCCTCGGTCGGCTGTGCCGGCTGCTGACGAAATCGCCGGCCGCGGAAGTCACGGCGAAGCCGGTCGCGACAGCCATCGAACTCCCCGCCAGCCCGGAGCCGGTGCCGGCCGCGCACGCGTGAGCACTGCACCATCGCCGGGCGCCCTCGGCGACATTCTGGCGCGGCTGTCGTCGCTGCATCCGGACACGATCGACCTCTCGCTCGATCGGATGCAGCGGCTGCTGGCGCTGCTCGGTCATCCCGAGAACCGGTTGCCGCCGGTGATCCATGTCGCCGGCACCAATGGCAAGGGATCGACGGTCGCCTATCTGCGCGCGATCCTCGAGGCCGCGGGGCTGCGCGTCCACGTTTTCACCTCGCCGCATCTGGTCCGGATCAACGAAAGCATTCGCCTCGCCGGCGTGCTGGTCAGCGATGACGCGTTGCTGGCGGCCCTGGCGCATTGCGAGCTGGTCAATGCCGGCGCGCCAATCACGCTGTTCGAGATCGAGACGGCCGCGGCCTTCGCATTGTTCGCCAGCCATCCGGCGGATGTGGTGTTGCTCGAGGTGGGCCTGGGTGGCCGGCTCGATGCGACCAATGTCATCGAGAAACCGGTAGCCTGCGTCCTGACGCCGATCAGCATTGATCACACCGACTTCCTCGGCACGACGCTGGCTAAGATCGCCGCCGAGAAGGCTGGTATCATCAAGCGCCGGGTGCCGGTGATCACCGCCGAGCAGTCGCCGGAAGTGACGACGGTGATCGAACAGCAGGCGCGCAGGTTGCATGCGCCCAGCCATTGGGCCGGACAGCAATGGCATGTCAGCGTCGAGCGCGGCCGGCTGGTGTATCAGGATGAGCGCGGGCTGATGGACCTTGCCGCGCCCAGATTGTTCGGGCGGCATCAGTTCGGCAATGCCGGCCTGGCGATTGCGACGCTGCGGGCGCTCGAACTCTTCAGGATCGATACCGCCGCCTATGAGGCCGGCGTCGCGCGCGCCGAATGGCCGGCGCGGATGCAGCGGCTCTCCAGCGGAGCACTGGTCGAGGTCGCGCCAAAAGATTCCGAGATCTGGCTCGATGGCGGCCACAATGCCGAAGGCGGTCGCGTCATTGCCGCGGCCCTTGCTGATCTGGAAGAGCGGGTGTCACGGCCGCTGGTGGTTATCGTGGGCATGATGGCCAACAAGGATGCCGTCGGCTTCCTGGCCAATTTCGCCGGCCTGACGCGGCATATCATCGCCGTCCCGATTCCCGATCGCGCCGGCGCCATGGGCACGGACGCGCTGGCTGACGCCACACGGCAGGTCGGCATGCGCGCCGAGACCTCCGCCGGTGTCGTCGTCGCTTTGGAGTCTCTGACCCGGCTTGCCTACGAAGTGCCACCGCGTATTCTGATCACTGGCTCGCTGTACCTCGCCGGCCACGTGCTGGCTGAAAACGGCACCCCGCCGACGTAAATCCAGGAGCTTCGATGCGTTTTGCCGCGATCGCCGATGTGCATGGCAATTATCTGGCGCTGGAAGCCGTGCTCGCCGATATCCGATCACAGGGCGTGACCGAGATCGTCAATCTCGGCGACATGGCCAGCGGCCCGCTGGATGCAAAGCGCACGCTGGATATCATGATGGGCATGCAGGCCACCTGCGTCCGCAGCAATCATGATCGCTATCTCACCGACGACAGGCTGGAGGACATGTGGCCGTCCGACCGCTATTCGCATGGCCAGCTGGAGGCGAAGCATCTCGACTGGCTGCGCGCGCTGCCGTTCAGCGCCGTCTATCGCGACGCCGTCTATCTCTGTCACGCCACGCCGGCCGACGATAATACCTATTGGCTGGAGGCGGTGACGCCGGATGGCGTGGTGCACATGGCCGCGATCGAGACCATCGAGCAGCGGGCCATGGGCATTGAACAGTCGCTGATCCTGTGCGCGCACTCGCACATCCCGCGCGCGATCAAACTTCGCGATGGCCGGATGATCGTCAACCCCGGCAGCGTCGGCTGCCCCGGCTATCGCGACGTCGCGCCGTTTCCGCACGCGGTGGAAACCGGCACGCCGGATGCCTGCTACGCCATCCTCGAGCAATCCGGCGAGGCGTGGCAGGTGACCTACCGACGGGTGCCGTACAACAACGCCGCGATGGCCGATCTGGCGCGGGCGAATGGCCGGGCCGAATGGGCCAGCGCCCTGGCGACGGGCTGGATCCGGTAACGCCGCGCCCTCTGTTCAACCTGCCGGCGCTCCGTTCGCCTCTCCCCAACGGGGAGAGGTGACAAAGCAAACGGCCGGCGACAGGGTCACCGGCCGTTGAAATCATTCATCGCAACGCGATCACACCGCGGCGGTGATCCACTGCTGCAGCTTCTGCTTCGGCGCGGCGCCGACCTGGCGCGAGGCCATCTCGCCGCCCTTGAAAATCATCAGGGTGGGGATCGACATCACGCCATATTTGGACGCGGTCTTCGGGTTTTCATCGACATTGAGCTTGAGGATGGTGACCTTGTCGCCCATCGAGGCGGAAATCTCGTCCAGCGCCGGTCCGATCATGCGGCAGGGGCCGCACCATTCCGCCCAGAAATCGACGACCACGGGACCGGTTGCCTTGAGCACTTCCGCTTCGAAATCGGCGTCTGAAACCTTGCCAACGGCCATATTGTCCTCGTTCTGCTGGTGGGAGAGCGCGTCACAAGAATCGCGCTTGGATGATAATCAACCTATGAACGCACCCTTGCCGGGTCAAGGCATGCTCACGCGGAGATGACGGAGGCCAGCGCTGCGTCCAGCGCAGTCGCCGAAAGCTCCATGATTTCAGGCGTTTCGGTCCAGAGCAGCGCGGCGCGCACGGCGATGCCGGGATATAATTTCGCCAGCACGGCCCGGTACAATGCCAATTGCCGGACATAGGCCTCGGGCGCCTCGGCCAGCGCGCGCGGTGGCGCGTGGTTGGTCTTGTAATCGACGATCCAGACTTCCTTTGGTGTCACGACGAGGCGGTCGATCTGCCCGGACACCAGCAAGGGCTGGCCGCGCCGCCGCAGCCGGCCGACGATCGAGACCTCGGCGCGGCTGCCCGGTGAAAACAGCTCGGCAAAGCGGGGATCCTCGACCAGAGCCAGCACCTGTACGGCCAATGCGGAGCGGTCGTCCCCGGTCCATTTGTCGGCATGGCGGGCGAGATAGCGCGTCGCCGCGTCCTGTCGCCGTTCGGCGGCGACATCGGGCAACGATTGCAGCAGCCGGTGCACCAGCGTGCCGCGTTGCCTAGCGCGGGTGCGATCGGCATCGGTTTCGCCAGGTCTCAGGCCGTGGTCGTCGTCGGCGGGATCGGAGGGCCGCAGAAAATTTTCGCGACGCGGCTCGGCGGCCATGGTCGTGCGAAGCCAGGATGGCAGCTCGGTCGCTGGCACGGCTTCCGGAACCGCCGCGACCCCGGTTTCCGGCGCGACATCTTCCAGCCGCGAATAGCGCTTCACCACGCCGTCCGGCGGCGGCACGTTCTGCATCCGCAGGCCGGAGCCTTCGAGGCCCCTGAGAATCAGATCGTACCACGACAATGGCCGCACCTCGTTGCGGTTGCCTGGCATGCAGCCGCCGACGATCAGCCGGTCGGCGGCGCGGGTCATCGCCACATAGAGCAGCCGGCGATATTCGTCCTCGGTCTCCTGGATCTTGGCGGCACGTGCTTCGGCGACCGCCGGCGGATCGTCGCCCTTCTTGCCGGCCCACACCACCACGCCCGGCGCATGGGGCGCGGCATTGCCTTTCGGCAGGTGAATCAGGTTGAGCCGCTGGGTATCCGCGGGCGACGAAGTGGTGTCGACCAGGAACACCACCGGTGCTTCCAGCCCCTTCGAGCCGTGCACGGTCATGACGCGGACTTCGTCGCGGGTGATCTCCATGTCGCGCTTCACTTCGGTGTCGGCGGCGCGCAGCCAGTTCACGAACCCCTGCAGCGAGGCGGGGGCCTTCTGCTCGTAGCCGAGTGCCAGTTCGAGGAACTCATCGAGCGCGTCATTGGCCTCGTGGCCGAGCCGGCGCAGGAATCTCGCGCGACCGCCGTCGCCGCCGAGCAGCCAGGCATAGAAGGCGAACGGCGTTTCGTGAGCGACGCGGCGCTCGCATTCATGCAGGCGTTTTCGCGCCGCATCGATTTTTTCGTTCAGCTCCGCATGTTCGTCGAGCGCGGCGCGCAGCGTATTTTCGCGCTGCCACGCCAGCTTGAACAGGTCGTCGTCGTCGAGACCGAACAGCGGGCTCTTCAGCGCCACCGCCAAAGCAAGGTCGTCCTGCGGCAGCAGCAGCGCGTCGGCCAGATGCATCAGGTCGATGATCGCGATGTGCTCGGTGAGTTTCAGGCGATCGGCGCCGGCGACCGGAATGCTGGCGTGTTTCAGCGCCTGGATGATGGCGTTGAACGCCTTGCCGCGGCGGCGCACCAGCACCAGCACGTCGCCATAGCGCAGCGCCCGTCGGCGGCCGATCGCGCCGGTCTGGGTGCCTTCCGAAATCAGCGTTTTGATCTCGGCCTGCACCCGCCGCGCCAGCTGCACTTCGGGGCTGGTCTCGGAGACGTTGTCGAACGGCGCCTGCCAGCCCTCGATCGGCTCGCGCTCGGCCTGGATCTGCAAATCCCACAGGTCGATCAGGCTGGGGCCGGCGTCGCCCAGCGATTCATGGATCGGGTAGCCGTTCTCGATGGCATGGATGCTGCGATAGATCGCCTGGTCGCGAAACACGTGGTCGACCGACTGCAGGATCGCCGCGCCGGACCGGAACGAATAGGTGAAGGCGACCGGATCGAATGTGTGACCGGCGTCCTGGAAGCGACTCTGCAGCGACTTGCGGCGCAAATCGAATTCGCGCGGCGCGGCGCCCTGGAACGAGAAGATCGACTGCTTCTCGTCGCCGACCGCGAAGATGGTGCGCTTGACGCCGTCGCGGGCGCCTTCGCCGGAGGTGAATTCCGAGATCAGATGGGTGACGATATCCCATTGCCGCGGGCTGGTGTCCTGCGCCTCGTCGATCAGCACATGGTCGACGCCGCGATCGAGCTTGTAATGCACCCAGGCCGAGGAGACATTGTCCAGCATCGCCAGCGTCTTGTCGATCAGATCGTCATAGTCTAGCAGGCCGCGCTCCTGCTTCTCGCGGGCGTAATTCGCGGCGACGCCGCTGGCGATCACCAATAGCGCCTGCGTGCGGTCGCGCATCATCACGGCGCGGCGGCGCGCCAGCAGCACCGACAGACGCTCGCCTTCGTTTGTCAGCGTCGCGGCAAGATTGGGATGGCCGTCATTGGTCTTCTTGGTAGCGAATGACTTGCGCGGCTCCATGGTGCCGGTGAAGAACACTTGGAGATATTTGTCGACCTGCGCGCTGCCGTCGAGATCCAGCGCCGCCCGCAGACGATCGGCTTGATCATTGTCGGTCTTGGTACCAGCCGCGAAGATTTCGGCGGCCGCCTCCCAGCGTCGCCGCGGCAGGTGCGGGCCATCGACCATCTCGCTCTCGACGGCTTCCGTGGAATCCTCGGGCGTCACGCCGAGCGTCTGCGACAGTTGCGTCATCGCCGCCTCGACGCTGCCGGCGCCCTCCGTCCAGGCCAGAAACTTGTCGCGGCTGAGCGAGGCTTCGCGCACCACGTCGCGAAAGGTCACGTCGGCGGCCGAGGTCATCGCGGTCGCCAGCGCGCGACCCTCGGCGCTGTCAGCATCCGCGGCGGCGCGCAGCAGCACGTCGAGCGAGGCGCGCTCCATCATCTCGTTCTGGTCGCGGTCGTCGAGCACGCTGAACCGCGCCGGCACATTGGCCTCGAACGGAAACTGTTGCAGCAGCCGCGTGCACAGCGCGTGAATGGTCTGCACCTTCAGCCCGCCCGGTGTCTCCAGCGCGCAGGCGAACAGTTCGCGCGCGCGCAGCCGCGTCGAGCGGTCCGGCGTGGCGATGCCGGCATTGCGGATCGCCTGATCCAGCGCGCTGTCGTCGAGCGACACCCAGTGCCCGAGCGTGGAGAACACGCGTTCGGCCATGTTGGCGGCCGCGGCCTTGGTGAAGGTCACGCAAAGAATCTTCTCCGGAGGCACCCCACTGAGCAGCAGCCGGATCACGCGGTTGACCAGCACGTAGGTCTTGCCGGAGCCGGCATTGGCGGAGACGAACACCGAGGCGGCGGGATCGGAGGCGCGTCCCTGCTTGGAGCGCGCATCGGCGGGGATCTCACGCAGCGCGCTCATGACTCGTCTCCGGTGCCGCCGGCGGCGGACCATTCCTTGATCCGCGCCAGATCGTCATAGCGGCCATAACGGTTCGACCACATCGACAGGCTCAATGAGGTGTAGGGGGTGGTCTCATCCTCGAATTTCAGGATCAGGGCTTCCAGCTTGTTGCGCGCCTCGTCGGCGGCCTCGTCAGGATATTGCGGCTCCTCCTTCTCCACTTTGAGGATGAGTTCGTGCGCCTTGCCTGGCGGATTGTTGCCGCTGAGCCGGATATACAGCAGCTCGCTGACCGAGGCACCGGCCGGGATGCCCTCGAAGCCCCCCTCGCGCAAGATCGCGGCTTCCAGCGTCAGCTGCGGCGACAGGCCCATGCGGACCTGCTTGCCGCTCGGCGGCTGTCCCGTCTTGTAGTCGAGAATGGCGAAGGTGCGGTCGGGGCGGCGCTCGATGCGGTCGGCGCGAGCCGACAAATAGAAGGTGCGGCCGCTGATCAGTGGAATCGAAATCTCGCCGCGCTGCTCGGCAATGATGCTGCTGACATTGTGCCGGCGCTCGACCTCCCAGCTCGCAAACCACGAAGCGATGCGCAGGAAGCGTGGCCACCACAGCGCGCGCGCTTCCGGCCGCGTCATCAGCGGCGCGAAATGCTTTTCGCCGATGCCGCGCAGCACCCGCGCCGGATCCGCGGGCAGCGATGTGTCGTGCAGCTTGGTGAAGTCGCCGAGCGAATCGTGGATCGCCGAGCCGCGGTCGGCGGCCGATAGCGGCATGTCGACCGGATCGAGCGGCGCCAGCTTCAGGATGTGTTTGGCGTAGATCGTATAGGGATCGCGCAGCCAGTCCTCGATCGCGGTGACCGAGAGCCGCAGCGGCCGGGCCTCGCGCGGCGGCCGCGGCATCGGTTGCGCGATTGGCGTGACGTGGTGCGGGCGATCGAGTTCTGCCGCATACAGAATATACTTCTCGCCGGCCGCGACCGCGGCATCCCAGCGTGATTGTCCGGCGACGGCTTCGAGCCGGTGTAGGAAACGCGAGGCGACGGCGGGGGCGCCGCCGACCTTGGCCGAGTGGCTGAGAATGACATCGTCGGCGCCCAGCAATTGTGCGAAATCATGCGCCGACAGGCCGATGCGGCGCTCCGGCAGATCGAGGCCGAGCTGGTGCCGCATCGGGCGGCTCAGCCACGGGTCGATCCGCGGCGCCGGCGGCCAGATGCCCTCGACCAGGCCACCGATGATCACGCGCTCGCAGGGCGTCAGTCGCGCTTCCAGCGGGCCGTAGATCCGAAGCCGCGCCTGCGCGGCTTCGGGCCGGCGCACGGTCTTGTCGCCGAACGCGGTCTGAAACACATCTGCGTAGTCGCCGAGCGGCACCATCAGCCCGCTCGGTGAGATCTGGTCATCGGCGCGGTCGCCCAGCAATTCGTCGAAGGCGGATGTCAGCGCCTGGCCCTGATGGCCGTCGAACGCCACAGATCGTTCCAGGTCGTCGCGCGACAGCGCCTTGATAACGTCCTGATGTCGCTTGCCCAACTCGACAAAATCATGCGGCTTGAACCGGCCAACGCTTTCCAGCGGCAGCATCGCGTCATGCAGCTTGGCGATCAACGCCTCAGCCCCGAGCAGCCGGTGCTCGGGCAATCGGGTGCGCGGTTCGGCCGCATGCAGCGTCGAATCTTCCTGGCGATTCAGCTTCGCCAGTTCGTCGCAAAACAAGGCAAAATCCTGCGTCAGGCCGGTGCTGCCCGCGGTTGGCCGGGTGCCGCGCAGCAGTGCCAGTTCCAGCGTCTCGATGGCGCTCTTCCATCCACCCGCGGCGCGGCCGAGCCGCAGCAGCGGGTGCTTCAGCAGCGCCAGCAGCGTGGCGGGCTCCAGCCCTTCGGCGATGGCCTCCGCCGTCAGCCGCGCGAAAATGCCGGGCGGCGTATCCATCAGGGCGTCGCCGCCGGAATCGTCGAACTCGAGATTCCAGCGGCCGAGCGCGGCCATCACCCGTCGCGCCAGCGCGCGGTCCGGCGTCACCAACGCCGCCGAAATATTCTGTTCGCGCGCCTCGCGCATCGCCACCGCGATCGCCAGCGCTTCCATTTCCGGATTGGCGGCGGCGATTACGGCGAGTTTCCGCATGCCGTCAGCGATGCGTTGCGCGATGGCGGGCTGCGCCAGTCGTGTGTGCCACTGCGCGGTGGCGTTCGACGGCCGCATGGTTTCCGAGGCCAGTATCTCGCGGCCGAGCGGCGCCGGCGCGCCGAGCCGTTCGACATCCCCGCGCTTGATACCGAAAAGCCGCAGCAGCCCGAACATGGCGAATTGCGGATGGTTGGAGGAAGGCGGTGCGATTATCCGACCCTGCGCATCCACCGATCCGCCGATCAGTTGCCAGGCTTCATCGTCGAGATCGGTGTCGAGCCCCGGCAGCACCACGGCGCCATTCGGCAGGCCGGCGATCGCGCGGAGAAATTTCGCGGTCGCCGGCATCGAGCCGGTCGAGCCGGCGGCGATCACCGGGCCGTCCAGATGCCGTGTCAGCCGTATTGCCTCGGCCTCGATCAGGATGTCGCGTCGCGCGGCGGGCTCGATCCTGCCATAGGCCTTGAGGATGTCCGGCCAGACCTCCCTGGCGATGTTGAGAAACTGCAGCGTCAGCTGCCAGTATTTGTCGAGCGCATCGGGCACCAGGCCGTCCAGCGAGGCCCAGTCGACCTTGCGCGTCACCATGTCGTCCATCAGCCGCGCCAGATCATCGGCCAGCTTCAGGGTCGAGGCCGGGCCGCCGACCACCAGCGGCGCCTGCGCGGGATCACCGGGCGTGATGCGTTTGGCCCAGGCCGCGATCAGCTGCGCCAGCAGCAGCCGGCGCTGCAGGCCGTCGAACGCCGGCAGCGTGTCGAGGTCGGCGAAGCTGGCCTGCGAGGATTCCTGTGCGAAGTCGATCTCGTCTTCATCGATATCGTTGAAGGTGACGATTCGCGGCAGCACCACGGCGTCGGTGCCGAGCACGTCGAGAAAGATCTCCCGCGCCATGCGGCCAGCACGGCGGGTCGGCAGGTATAGCGTCGCGGTCGCCAGTCGCTCCGGCTGCGCGCGCGCGGAAAAACCATCGACGAGGTGGCCGTCGACCAGCGCGGTGATGAGCGTGCGCAGAAACGGCGCCGAGGCGGGAACACTGAAGACGCGCATGGCCATCCTGATTCGCGAACAGGATGTATCATGGCATGGGCGGGAAGACGGCGGGAGTCAGGCCTCACGCCACGCTGGCGAGATAGGCGTCTTCCGCGGCACGCACCGCGTCGGGCGTCCCGACATGCATCCAGACGCCGTCCATACGCAGCCCGAACAATCTTTCCTGGGCGTTGGCACGGTCGAACAATTGGGTCAGCGGGAATTCGCCGGCGGGGGCATCCGCGAACAGCGCCGGCGACAGAATGGCGACGCCGGCATAGACGAACGGCACCACCTGGTTTTCCTTGCGACGGCGCAGCGCGCCGTCCGGCAGCATGGCGTAGTCGCCGGCGCCGGCGTAGCCGATGCTGTTGGCGGTCGGCGCCATCAACAGCAGGACGTCCATCTTCGCGGCGTCGAAAGCCTCGGCGAGCCGCGCCAGGTTCGGCCGTACGCCGTCGATCCACATCGTGTCGGCATTGAGATGGTAGAACGGCTCGCCGCCGAGCAGCGGCAGCGCCTTGACCACGGCGCCGCCGGTGCCGAGCACCTGATCGCGCTCGTCGGAAATGATGATTTTCGGCCGCGACCGCGCCGCGACATGGTCGATGATCTGGTCGGGCAGATAATGCACATTGACCACGGTCTCATCGACGCCGGCCTCGGCCAGCTTGTCGAGCACGTGGTCGAGCAACGCGGCGCCGGCCACCCGTACCAGCGGTTTAGGCAAGGTGTCGGTAATCGGACGCATTCGCAGGCCGAGACCGGCGGCGAGAACCATGGCTTTGGTGGGGGGGACGGGCATCGGGATAGGTCTCGAAAATGGCGCAGAATCGAAACCTAGCACGACCTCGACGCCTTCGCATGAATCGATCAAGCCATAAAGGGTCGCTATGACGAAGATGCGACGGGGAAGAGGCTATCCCGCGTTCAGGCGTCCGCGTCTTCGGGCCGCCGGGCCTGCTTCTTTTTCTTGTCGTTCTGCTTCAGGAAGTTGACCCCGATCTGGTCGCCATTGACCCAGCCCAGTTCGCAGCGGCGATAGGCGAGGCCGGTGGACGACAGCAGCAGGAAAAATTCTTTCAGGTTCAGGCCCTCGACCGTGCCCTCGACGGTCAGCCTGGCGCCAATTTCGGAAATATCTTCCATGATACAGGCGCGGCGCCAGGTGCCATCAATGCCCATCATGTGCGCGGGAAAGCCTCGCTCGAAAACGACCCGCTCGCCCTTCCGCCGCTCCGCAGCTATCGCCATGCCTGTTTCCAGTACCGCCGTCCCGGCCAACAGGGCGGGGATGGCGGCAAGGTAAGGCCATCCACGCTAACAGGCGGTAAAAGTCAGGTGGCCGGCGGGGGCACATGCGCCGCGTACCAGTCCCGGATCGGTGCCAGTGTCGGATGCGCCAGCGAGCGGTTCAGATAGCTCCAGATACGCGGCTGATGCCTCAGATAATGCGGCTTGCCGTCGCGGCGGTTGAGCCGGGCGAAGGTGCCGAGCAGCCGTGTATTCCGCTGTACCGACATGATCGCGTACATTTCGGCAAAGCCGCCGGCATCGAAACCGGGATCGGCCGCGCGCCGTGCCTTGGCATAGCGGGCCAGCATCGCCAGTTCGAGCGGTTCGGGCACATCGATTCGCGCGTCCTGCAGCAATGACACAAGGTCGTAGGCGGCGGGGCCGAGCACGGTGTCCTGAAAATCGATCACGCCGACCTTCCGGATTCCGTCGCGGTCGTCGAGCCAGATCAGGTTCGGGGAATGGAAATCGCGCAGCACCCAGGTCCGTGGCGCGGCTTCGGATTTTGCGAGAAGCTCGCGCCACAGGGCCAGGAACTCGGTATGCGCCTCGTGCGTCAGCGGGGTGCCGCGATCGGGCAGATACCATTCCGGCATCAGCCCGATCTCGATCAGCAGCGCCACGGTGTCGAAAGTCGGGATTTTGTAATCGGCCTGCGGCAGCAAGGGCAGGGTTTCAGGCAGCGTTTCACCATGCAGCGCGGCCAGCATGTCGGTCGCGGCCTGGTAGCGCTCGGCGATCGGCATCGCCGGATCGCCCGCGATGAAGGCGGCGGTGCCAAAATCCTCGGTGATCAGGAAGCCGGCGCCCAGATCGGCATGATGGATCGCCGGCGCCGAGGTGCCACGGGCGCGCAGGCCGTTGGCGATTGCGACAAACGGCTTGACGTCTTCCGCCAGATGCACCGCCGCGCTGTAGGATTGGCCATCATAGATCGCGGCGCCATCCGGTCGGCGCGGCGCGTTCATCAGGATGACGCCGCCGTCGTCTCGGATCAGCCTGGCGTAAGAGCGCGTCGAGGCGTCCCCGGCCATGCGGCGGCGGCCGGCGTCGAGATAGTTTGCTGCTTCGAGAAAGTCGCGCAGCGCTTTCAAGCGCCGTACGGTCGCCGCGGCGGTGCCGTGACCGGTGATCTCGGCGGCGCGCGCCATCGTACCCAGCGCCGGCCGATGGCTCAGCGCGATGTCGATGCGGTCTTCGGGCATCGAGGCGGCGGCGCGCTCCGGCCATTCGATCAGCACCACCACGCCTTCCGGCAACGGCGACAGACCGATCTCCTCGAGTTCGTTCGCATCGTTGATGCGGTAGAGGTCGGCATGCACCAGCGGGAACGATGGTAGTTCGTAGCTCTGCGCCAGCGTGAAGGTCGGGCTCGGCACTTCCAGTTCGTCATCGCCGGCGAGATAACGGATCATGGCGCGGGCCGCCGCGGTCTTGCCGGCGCCGAGTTCGCCCGACAGCGTGATGACATCGCCGGGGCTTATCAGCAGCGCCAGATCAGCCATCAGTTGCGCGGTGGCGGTCTCGTTCGCCAGCACCAGCGAGAATGTGGCGATGGCGCTCATTCCGCTGCGTTGCGATGCGCGGTCTGGTCGGCCGGGAAATCGCAGGTCACCGTGGTGCCCTTGCCGACCACGGAATCGACGCGGACCTTGCCGCCATGCAGTTCGACGAAGGAGCGCACCAGCGACAGGCCGAGCCCGGCGCCGCGATGCCGCGAGCCATTGGCGTGGCTTTCGAACCAGTCGAACACCTTGTCCTTGACTTCGGGCGGAATGCCCGGGCCATGGTCGGTGACCGTGAAGGTGACTTTGTGTTCGCCGCGCCGCGCCGTTAGCGACACTGAGGAGTCCTGCGGCGAAAAGCCGACCGCGTTGGCGAGAAGATTGTACAGCACCTGCACGACCCGGCGTTCGTCGCCGGTGAAATTGCCGATGCTTGGATCGACGTCGATCTTCAATGCGATACGATCGCGGGAGAGGCGGTCCTGGATGCCCTCGGCGGCGTCGTCAATGGTCTTGCGGATGTCGATGGGACCAAGATTCAGCGTCATCGCGCCGGCATCGATGGTGGCGAGATCGAGGATGTTGTTGATGATGGCAAGCAGCGCGCCGGTCGAGCTCGTAATGTAGTCGAGATACTCGGCCTGCTTCGGCATCAGCGGGCCGGTGACGGGATCGCTGAGCAGATGCGCGAAGCCGATGATGGTGGTCAGTGGCGAGCGCAGTTCGTAGGAGACATGGTGAACAAAGTCGACCTTCATCTGGTCGGCGGCTTCCAGCGCCTCGTTGCGCTCGCGCAGCGCGCGTTCGACATTCTCGGCGTCGGAGATATCCTGGAAGGTCAGCATGGTGGCGCCGTCGGGTAGCGGCATCGTCATGCAGTCGAGCACGCTGCCGTCCTTGCGCTCCAGTTTCAGCGGCACCGCGACGCGGTTTTCGATTCCGGTAATGGCGCCGCGCAGCGTCTGCCAGGTGATCGCGTCATCGAACAGCGGTCGGCACCAGGATTCCACCATTTCGATATGCGGATGCTGCTGCATCGCTTCGTCGGACAGTTTCCACATCTTGGCGAAGGCGGGATTGAACAACTGCGCGCGGCCGTTGCTGCCGAACACCGCGACCGCCTCGGCGAGGTTGTCGAGCGTCTCCCGCTGCACCCGGATCAGGCCGTCGAAGCGGCGCGTCAGTTCGAGGCTTTCGGTGATGTCGTCGAACAGATAGGTGACGCCGCCCTCGGGATTGGGCGTTGTCACGATGCTGAGCGCGCGACCGTCGGGCAGATACCAGACGTCCTTCGCCGGATCCACGGCGCGGTAGGCCTCGTGCAGCTTCAATTTCCATTCGCGAAAGTTCGGCTGCTCCGGCAGTTTTCGCGCGGCGCGCAGGCGGTCCAGGACGCTTGAATCGTCCGGATTGCTATCGAGGAAGGCCCGGTCGAGGTCCCACAGACGGCGGTAGGAATCGTTGTAGAAGGCGAGCCGGCGCTGGGCATCGAATACTGCGACGCCCGACGACAGCTGATCCAGCGTGCGGCGATGCGCTTCCGCCATCCGCACCAGCGCGGCCGACAGCGCGGAAGCTTCGGAAGCGTCGATGGCCATGCCGGCGCTACCGCCGGAAACGTTCAGCGCGTGGACGTCGTAGATGCGGCGTTCACCGGCAATCACGATCGGCACTCGCGCGGTGAATGGCTGGTTGTCATTCAGCGCGCGCGTCAGATTGTTGCGCGCGTCGCTGTCGAGCAGTTCGAGGTTGCGCTCGATCGCATCGGCGCCGCTGCTGGCTTCGGTCGCGCGGACATAGGCGGCATTCACGAAGGTCAGCCCGCCGCCGCTGTGCCGGGTCCAGATCGGCCAGGGAGCGGCCGCCGCGAAGCCGCGCAGCGTCTCGGTCTCTTCCGATAATTCCTTGTGGCGCAGCGTCATTTCGGCGAGCTCGCGGCGCAATCCGCTGAGTTCGCGAATCCGCACGATCGCCTGCCCGCCAATGGCGCGCCCCATCGCCTCGATGGCGCGGCCGCTGGAGGTCGTGAGGTTGAGCAGAAATCCCTCGCCGGCATCGAGCAGCGCGTCGACGGCGTGGTCGATCTGCAGCGCCGGCTCCGGCGGCAGCCAGGTACCAAACGCGAGAATGCGCTGCGGCTGATGGTTCTGCGGCTCCTGCGACATCACCAGCGAGGTGTCGCCCGATATTTCGGGCCGGGTGTCGCCGGCGGTCCAGGCGATCAGCACCTGCGGTTCGGCGAACAGCAGCGCCCGGAAGCGATCGGCTTCGACGTGCAGGCCATGCAGATCGCTGCGCAGTTTCGCCTCGGTCCTGGCGGCGCGAATCCGGTGCAGCATCAGCAGGATGGTGGCGACGACGGAAAAACCGACCACGGCTAGCGCCATGGTCAGCGCCGCCAGTTCCTGACGGTTGAGATCCGAAAAAATATCGACGAACTTCGCGGCTATGGTTTCGTCGGCGGCCTCGGCCGGGGACATTGTCCAGATGGCGGATACGCCAATGACCACGAGCCCGTCGCGCACCAGTGAGGTGCATGACAGCAAAGTCCGACGCATCGCCGCGATCACGCCTGACATTATTCGCCCCAAACCACGTCTTCCCGAACGGCCGCTCACCGCTCGCGAATCGTCCGACAATATCCTCTTCGGGAGTCGCGGGGTAAGAGTCCAGACCGTGAACGCAAAAACGCTTCAGCAAAAAAGCCGGACACGAAATCGTTGCGGGCGGTTTTGGACGCGTGAGGTGCCTATCGGCCGGTGGAACCGAAGCCGCCGCCGCCGCGCTCGGTTTCGCTCAGCACCGTCGCGGCGATGAGTTCCGCGCGCGCGATCGGCGCGATCACCATCTGTGCGATGCGTTCGCCGCGCTCGATGGTGAAGGCCGCGGCGCCGTGATTGATCAGCAATACGCCAATCTCGCCGCGATAATCGGCGTCGATGGTGCCCGGCGAATTCAGCACCGTGACGCCGTGCCTCGCGGCGAGTCCGGAGCGCGGCCGCACCTGTGCTTCGTAGCCAGGTGGCAGCGCGATGGTCAGCGCGGTCGGTACCAGCATGTATTGGCCAGCCTGGAGAATCATCGGCGCATCCGCCGGCACCGCGGCGAGCAGGTCCATCCCGGCCGCATGCGCGGTCTGATAGGCCGGCAGCGCGAGGCCGGCGCCATGCGCGAGCTGCCGGACGTCGATGGAGATAACGGCGCTCATGGCATTTCTTTCTCGAGATATTGAGCGATGCGCGCGACCAGCGTGGCTGCGACTTCGCCTTTGCTCATCGCGGCCCAGGCCTCGACGGCGATGTCGTTGCCCTGGCGTGTCAGCAAATGCACCGTGTTGCTATCCCCGCCCATGACACCGCTGGATGGCGAGACGTCATTGGCGACGATCCAGTCGCAGCCTTTTCGCGCGATTTTTATTTTTGCATTGGCGAGCAGGTTTTCGGTCTCGGCGGCGAAGCCGATCACCAGTGGCGGGCGGTTGTCGGCGCGTCTGGCGATCGTCGCCAGGATGTCGGGATTTTCCGTGAGCTGCAGCGGCGGCAGCGCGGCGCCGGTCTTCTTCAGTTTCTGCGCGCCCGCGCTGACCACCCGCCAGTCGGCCACGGCCGCGGCGAAGATCGCGATATCGACCGGCAGCGCCGCTTCCACCGCGGCGAGCATGTCGCGCGGGGATTCGACATGCTGCACCGTCACGCCATCGGGATCGTCGAGATCGACCGGTCCGGAGATCAGAATCACTTCGGCGCCGGCGGCCTGTGCCGCGGCTGCGATCGCAAAACCCTGCTTGCCCGAGGAGCGGTTGGCGATGTAGCGCACCGGATCGATCGGCTCATGGGTCGGGCCGGCGGTGATCAGCACGCGCTTGCCGGCCAGCGTTTGCGCCTGCGACGGCCGCAGCAACGCTTCAGCGGCGTCCGCGATCTGCATCGGCTCGGCCATGCGGCCGACACCGGCTTCGTTCGCTTCGGCCATCTCACCGGCATTCGGACCAATCATGACCACGCCATCGCGCGTCAACTGCGCGGTATTGCGACGCGTGGCGGCGTTATTCCACATCAGCGGATTCATCGCCGGCGCCAGCAGGATCGTTTTGTTCGAGGCGAGAAGAATCGCGGAGGCGAGATCGTCGGCATGGCCATTGGCCATCTTCGCCATCAGGTCGGCGGTGGCAGGTGCCACGACAATCAGATCGCATTCGCGCGCGAGCCGGATATGGCCGGCGTCGAACTCGCTCTGCGGGTCGAACAGATCGGTGTAGCAGCGCTCGTTGGACAGCGCGCTGGCGGCGAGCGGCGTCACGAATTGCGTCGCCGCGCGGGTCAGCACGACGCGAACTTGCAGCTGTCGCTGCTTTAAACGCCGGATCAGGTCGAGCGCCTTGTAGGCCGCGATTCCGCCCCCGATGATCAGGGTAACCCGTTGACCCGGAGAGCTTTTCGGATTTCGCCTTGTTTTTGTCGCAAGACCCGCATTTTGGTGCGGGAAAGGGCTGGAAAGCGCCCGCTCCGGCCGCGCCGCCTCGCGCAGGATGACGCGGACCTCATCCTCGACCGAGCGGCCATTTCGCGCCGCGCGCAGCCGAAGCTCGTCGCGAATCGCATCGTCGAGTTTACGGATCGTCAGGCTGGCCATCTCGGTCCTCGCATCAACTGACAGCAATGCTAGCACGACGCGCTAGCATTGCAATCGACTAATGCATGGACCACAGGATGCCGAGGAAGGTGATCGCGATCACCCAGATGCCGGCGATGCGCCAGCGCGCCTGGCTGGCCTGGCTGCGGCTGATCGCCGCGATGGTCTCGGGATCGAGCCGCAGTCCGTCGCGGCTCATGGTCTCGAGCTGCTCCAGCACGGTGACGGCGCGCGAGGCGATCGCCGGCAGGCCGGAGAACACGTGGCCGAGCTCGCCGGCGCCGGACAAGGCCCCTTGGATTTTTCCAAGCGGCCCGAGATTGCGTTCGATCCATTCCCGCACCACGGGATCGGCGACCTTCCAGATGTCGAGTTTCGGATCGAAGCTTCGCGCGACGCCTTCGACGACCACCATGGTCTTCTGCAGCAGGATCAATTCCGGCCGGGTTCGCATGTCGAACAGGCCGGTGACCTCGAGCAGCAGCGTCAGCAACTTGGCCATCGAGATTTCCTCGGCGGTGCGGTTGTGGATCGGCTCGCCGATCGCCCGGATCGCCTGCGCGAAATTCCCCACCGAGTGATGCGCCGGCACGTAGCCGGCCTCGAAATGCACTTCGGCGACACGGCGATAGTTTCGGGTGATGAAGCCGAGCAGGATCTCGGCGAGGAAGCGGCGTTCCTTCAGCCCGAGCCGGCCCATGATGCCGAAATCCACCGCGACGAGGCGGCCTGAATCATCCAGAAACAGATTTCCCGGATGCATGTCGGCGTGAAAGAAGCCGTCGCGCAGCGCGTGGCGCAAAAAGCTCTGGATCACCTTGCGGCCGAGATCGGGCAGGTCGACCTGGGATTCGGCCAGCCGCGCATGATCGTTCAGTGCGATGCCGTCGATCCATTCCATCGTCAGCACATTGTGCGAGGTGCGGTCCCAGTCGACCGTCGGCACGCGGAAATCCGGATCGTCGGCGGTATTCTCGGCCATCTCCGACAGAGCGGCGGCCTCCAGCCGCAGATCCATTTCCATCGTCACCGAGCGCGACATGATGTCGATGATCTCGATCAGCCGCAGCCGGCGGGCTTCGGCGGAATATTGCTCGGCCTGAACCGCGACGAACATGAAGTCGCCGAGGTCGCGGCGGAACTGGGCGGAGACGTTGGGCCGCAACACCTTCACGGCGACGGCGGTGCGCACGCCGTCCTTTTCGATCTCGGCGCGATGCACCTGCGCGATCGAGGCGGCGGCGACCGGCGGGCTGAAGCTGGCATAGAGCTGCGCCACCGGGCGCTCCAGCGAGGCCGCGACCACGCCTTCCGCCTCGGTCATCGAGAATGGCGGCAGCCGGTCCTGCAGGCTTTCGAGATCGCGCGCCATCGTCACGCCGACGACGTCGGGCCGGGTAGCGAGAAACTGGCCGAGCTTGAGATAGGCCGGCCCGAGCCGCGTCAGCGCCGCCGATAATCTCGCGCCGGACTTGACGCCGGGGCGTTCGATCAGCCGCGCGACCCGCATCGCCAGCTGGCCGCCCGGCGGCACCAGCGCGGGATCGACAACGCCGAACACGCCCTCGCGCGCGAACACGAAACCGGCGCGGGCCAGCCGCGCGATATGCACCAGGGCAGAAATCACAAACGCCAGCCCGAATGCAGCGCGACGATGCCGCCCGACAGCGACTCATATTTCACACGGGAAAATCCGGCGTCGCGGATCATCTCGGCGAAGGCGGCGGGTTTCGGAAACTGCCGGATCGATTCCACCAGATACTGGTAGGATTCCGCGTCGCCGGTGACCGCCTTGCCGAGCGGCGGGATCACCTTGAACGAGAATAAATCGTAGATCGTATCGAGGCCGGGGACATCCACGGTGGAGAATTCCAGGCACAGGAACCGGCTGCCCGGTCTCAGCACGCGATAGGCCTCGGCGAGCGCGCGGTCGATGCGCGGCACGTTGCGGATGCCGAACGCGATCGTGTAGGCGTCAAAACTCTTGTCGGCGAAGTCGAGCGCCTCGGCATTGCCCTCGACGAAATCGACGCGGTGTTCGAGGTGTTTTGTCACCGCGCGTTCGCGGCCAACCTCGAGCATGCCGGTGTTGATGTCGCAGACGGTGGCGTGGAAGCCGTCGCCGGCCTGCTTCGCCGCGCGGAACGAAATATCCCCGGTGCCGCCGGCGACGTCGAGCAGCGCGAATGGCGCGTCGGAGCGCGGCGGGTTCAGGGCCTGGATCATCACGTCCTTCCAGACGCGGTGCATGCCGATCGACATCAGGTCGTTCATCAGGTCGTAGCGCTGCGCCACGCTGTGGAACACGTCGTTGACCAGATTCTGCTTGTCGTCCACCGGGACGTCGCGGAAGCCGAAATGCGTGGTTTCGCCGGCCTGATCCATCGTTGTCATCCAAAAAGCCTCGTCGCGGCGCACCATAGCGCGGCCGTCGCAATGGCGCTATCACGTCCGGGCCTCAAGGTGAATGACGTCGATCATGCCCGAACTGCCCGAAGTCGAGACCGTCCGCCGCGGCCTGCAACCGGCCATGGAGGGCGCCAGCATCCTGCGCGCCGAAGCGCGCCGTCCCGACCTGCGTTTTCCGCTGCAGCCGGACTTTCTGGCCCGGCTCGACGGGCAGACCGTCACCAGCCTGTCGCGACGGGCCAAATATTTGCTGGCCGATCTCGGCTCCGGTGACGTTTTGTTGATGCATCTCGGCATGTCCGGTTCGTTCCGCGTCGTCTCCGACGGCGCCGCGACCGCGCCCGGCGCGTTCCATCATCCGCGCGGCGATGACCGTACTCATGACCATGTGGTGTTCCACATGTCTTCGGGTACCTCCGTGATCTACAACGATCCGCGCCGCTTCGGCTTCATGAAGATCTTTGCCCGCGCCGATATCGAGCGCGAGCCGTTCCTGAAGGACATCGGCCCGGAGCCGCTCGGCAACGCCTTCGATGCCGCGATGCTGGCCGCGGCCACCGCCGGCAAGAAGACCAGCCTGAAGGCCGCATTGCTCGACCAGCGCGTGGTCGCGGGGCTCGGCAACATCTATGTCTGCGAGGCGCTGTTCCGCTCGCAACTATCGCCGCGGCGCCTCGCCGCGACGCTGGCCACTCAAAAAGGCGAGCCGACCGATCGCGCGGTGCGCCTGGTCGGCGCCATCCACGACGTACTCAACCTCGCCATCAAGGCCGGCGGCTCGTCGCTGCGCGACCACCGCCAGACCTCCGGCGAACTCGGCTACTTCCAGCATTCGTTCCAGGTCTATGATCGCGAGGACGAGACCTGCAAGACCGATGGCTGCGAGGGCATCGTGAAGCGCTTCGTGCAGAACGGGCGCTCGACGTTCTGGTGTCCGAAGTGCCAGAAGTGAATTTGTGTCCGTAGTCCCTCGGCCGTCATGGCGAGGAGCCGTTGCGACGAGGCAATCGAGTCTTGCCTGGCCCGCGGCGTTCTGGATTGCCGCGCCGCTTCGCTCAGGGAAAGCCAATTGGCTTTCCCTGAGCGCGCAATGACGGGGGTGGGTGGGGGACGCCGACTCATCTTTAGGTCATCAGGCTCTACGGCGTACAAGTCGCTCGTGCTATCTCTTCTCTACCCGCGCCGACGGCGTGGGTTTTCTCCATCATCGATCCATCCGCTCGCTTCAAGGATGGCGTCTCAAGGATGGCGTCGGCCGTGAGCGGATGATGGGGCGGCGGAGCCGTCTCGCCGCTGCTGTTCTTCTCGACTGGGTGGCGCGCGTGGTGGTGCCGGGCGGCGCGGTGTCGTGTTGTCCGTAACTCTACCGGCCATGATCTTTTCGGTTTTGCAAGCGCGGGCCGATGAAGTGTCGACTTCACGGACATCCAGCCGGAAATCTTGATGACAATCCGAACGAAGCTTTTCGCCATCACCGGCGTCCTTAGTGCGATTGTCCTCGTGCTGGTAGCACTGTATGCAAAGCTGGCCCTCGACGAGCGCTCGGGCCTGCAAACCGCCTCGCAGATCAACGCCGTCTCCGATCAATATCTCGCCGCGGCCGCGGCCTGGGCGATCGAGCGCGGCACCGCCAACACCGTCATCAATAATCCCGCGACGGCCACGGAGGCGCAGCGGCAGGCGATCGCCAGCCAGCGCGAACTCGGCGACGGGGCATTCGCCGAGGCCGGCCGGTTGCTCGCGCTGCTCGACACCGCATCAGAGGCGGCTCGGCAGTCGCACCAGCAGGCCGAAAAAGACCGCGCGGAGCTGGCGGCGCTGCGCGCCAAGGTCGATCAGGCCAGATCCGTCGAGCCCGGTCTGACCGGCATTTGGTTCGCGGCCGCGACCCAGCTGATCGCAGATGCCCAGAGCGCGCGAATGGCGGTCGAGCGGGCGTTGCCAGGCAGTCTGCCGGGCGGCGTGCGCGGGCTGTTCGAGCTGAAAGGGCTGCTGGCGGTGATGAGCGAAGCCGCGGGCCGCGAGCGCGGCGGCCTGGCCGGTGCGATCGCGGGCGGTAAGCCGCTGTCGGGATCGCAATATCTCGTTCAGGGCGGCAACCGCGGTCAGATCGATATTTCCTGGGCACGCCTGAAGGCGATGTCCGGCGGTGTGGACGCGGAAATCGGCACGGCGATGGAAAGCCTCGGGCGCGGCTATTTCGACGAGTTCGAGAAGGTCCGCGCGTCGGTCTATGCCGCGTCGCTGAATGGCGCGCTCTATCCGATGTCGGCCTCCGAATGGTTTGCGAGCGCCAGCAAGGCGATCGGCGAAATCGTCGCCACCCAGCGGTTGGCGACCGACGTCGCCAGCCGCCAGATCGCGCAGGAGAACGAAGGCGCCCGGCTGCGGCTGATCGTGGCGTCGCTGATCGCGGCGGCGGTGACCGGCGTGGCCGTGCTGTCGATGTGGCTGATCCGCGGCCAGGTGGTCCGGCCGATCATCATGATGTCCCGATCGATGCGGGAAATCGCCGCCGGCAACCTTGAACTCGATATTGCCGGTGTGCATCGCCGCGACGAGATCGGCGAGATGGCGAGCGCGGTGATGATCTTCAAGGAGATCGGCATCGAGAAGCAGCATCTGGCACGGGCGCATCTGCGGTTGCAGGCAGACGCGCATGGTGAGCGCGTCGAGGCGTTGAAGGACATGGCCGACAATGTCGAGCGAGAAACCACGACCGCGGTGAACGACGTGCAGCGGGGCACCGCGCATATGGCTGACACCGCGATACATATGAACGACAGCGCCGTCATGCTGCAGAAGAACAGCACGAGCGTCGCGGCGGCCGCGGAGGAAGCGCTGGCGAATTCGGAGACAGTAGCCACCGCGTCGAGCGAATTGAGCAAGTCGATTGCCGAGATCGCCTCTCAGGTCACCGTGTCACGCGCCCTGACGGTCGATGCGGTGGCGGCATCGGGCAGGGCGCAACAGACCATCGCCAAACTGGCGGGGGCGGCCACCAAGGTCGGCGCGGTCACCGATATCATCAGCGAAATCGCAAGCCAGACCAATCTGCTGGCGCTCAACGCGACCATCGAGGCGGCGCGCGCCGGCGCTGCCGGCCGCGGCTTTGCCGTGGTCGCCGCCGAGGTCAAATCGCTGGCGGAGCAGACCGCCAGGGCCACCAGCGAGATCGCCCAGCAGATCGCCGAGATCCAGCAGGCGACCGAGGAGTCGGTGCAATCGATCAACGCCATCGGCGTGGTCATTCGCAATGTCGAGTCGGTATCGTCGATCATCTCCGCCGCGGTGGAGCAGCAGAGCGCCGTGACGGAGGAAATTGCCCGGTCGGTCGAACAGACCTCGCTCGCGGCACGGGAAGTCGCCGCCCAGATCGTCGTGGTGTCGAACGAAGCGATCGAAACCGAGCGCCGCGCGGCCGAAATGCGGAACGGAGCAGCGCTCATCGCGCGACAGGTCGATGGCCTGCATACCAGCCTGGTGCGGGTGATCCGCACCTCAACGGACGACGTGAACCGCCGGATATTCGCCAGCAAGTAAGTCAATCGGCCAGGCCGCCGACGTCCGCGCGGATGCGCCATGCGGCTGAGCGGCTTTGCCGGCCATATCGATAGCAACGGCGCGATGCTGCGTCTCGCGCCGCGGAGGGAGGCATCCGCCGATCATGGGCCCTGGCGCGGACGCGCGTGGCGACGGGAAAGATGCTATCGGTAGAGACGGTCGGTTGGCCGGCGCAAGCCATGGTGAGCAGTGACATGAACGACGCATCCATTCGCTTCAATGACGGCGCCGCCTATGAGCGGATGATGGGGGCGTGGAGTCGTCTCGCCGGTGATATCTTTCTCGACTGGCTGGCGCCGCCCGCCGGGTTGGCCTGGCTCGATGTCGGCTGCGGCAATGGCGCCTTCACCGAATTGATCGCGCAACGGCTGCAGCCACGCGAGGTGCGGGGCATCGATCCGTCGCCGGGCCAGCTCAGCTTCGCGCGCGGCCGGCCAGGCACGCCGATGGCGATCTATCACCAGGGCGACGCGATGGCGTTGCCGTTTGCCGACGGCGCGTTCGATGCCGCGGTCATGGCGCTGGTGATCTTCTTCGTGCCGGAGCCGGCGCGGGGCGTCGGCGAGATGGCGCGGGTGGTGGCGCCGGGCGGTACCGTCGCGGCCTATGCCTGGGACATGGAGGGCGGTGGCTTTCCGCTCGATCCGGTGCTGCGCGAGTTGCGGGCGATGGGGTTTGCGCCATCGCCACCGCCGAACCCCGACGCGTCACGCATCGACAATTTGCAAAAGCTCTGGCGCGACGCCGGGCTGACGCGGATCGAGACCCGCCGCATCGATGTGACGCGTCACTTTATCGACTTCGCGGATTTCTGGACAGCCTCGACCTCGGGCTCGACCGTGAAGCCGGCGATCGCCGCGATGGCGCCGGACGTCGTTGCCGAGCTGCGGACGCGGGTGCGAATGCATCTCACCGAACAGCGCGATGGCGGCGTCAGCTACGATGCCTTTGCCAATGCGGTGAAGGGTCGGGTGCCGGAAAAGGTCTGATGGCCTGTGCCTGTGCCGCATCGTTCCCGGGACAAATAAAAGACCGGCCCATCCCCGGTTACCATCGCCGCTGGTAACAAGCGCATCGATGCGCGATACTTCGGGTGTGATCAGCGCGACGCCGCTCAATGAGCGTCGCCTTTCGGAGAAAACGATGACCAGCTACCCCACTCACATCCCCCAGCTTCACCACGTCACGCTGAAGACCACCCGGCTAGCCGACATGATCGCCTGGTATGGCATCGTCACCGGCATGAATGTGCATTTTCAGTTTCCGGGCGGCGCCTGGCTCAGCAATGACGCCGCCAATCACCGGCTGGCGCTGCTGACCAGCCCGGTGATCTCCGACGATCCCGCCAAGCTGGCGCATACCGGCCTGCACCACACCGCGTTCGAATTCGCCGACCTGGACGCGCTGCTCGACACCTATGGCCGGCTCAGGGAGGACGGCATCGCGCCGCACATGTCGCTCGACCACGGCATGACGCTGTCGATCTATTACGTCGATCCCGACGGCAATAGCGTCGAATTGCAATGCGACACCTTTGGCGACTGGGAGCACTCGACGCAGTGGATGAAGACGTCCGCGGAATTCGCGGTCAACCCGATCGGCATGGCGTTCGACGGTGATCGCCTGCTCGAGGCGCGCGCCGCCGGGGCGTCATCCGAGGAAATCCATCGCCGCGCCTATGCCGGCGAGTTTGCGCCCGGCGCGCCGCTGGATTTGAGGATGTCGCTGTAGGCGGCGCGTTCTTCCTTTCTTCCTTCTCCCCCTGTGGGAGAAGGTGGCGCGGCGCAGCCGCGACGGATGAGGGGGATGTCCAGGCGCGGAGTTTGTGGCTACCCCTCACCCGTCTCGAACCGCTGCGCGGTTCGATCCACCCTCTCCCACAAGGGGGAGGGGGAAGGAAGCGCACGCGGGCCGGCTGGCGAAATCCTTACAGCCAGCCGTAATGCCGGAACCGCAGATACAGAAAGCCGCATAGCGAGGCGATGCCGCCGAGCACCGCGTAGTAGCCATATTGCCATCTCAGCTCCGGCATGTGGTCGAAGTTCATGCCATAGATGCCGGCGACCGCGGTCGGCACCGCGAGGATCGCGGCCCATGCCGCGAGCCGGCGGGTGATTTCGTTCTGCTGCGACTGGCCGGACATCAGGCTGGCCTCGAACGCAAAGGCCAGCACCTCGCGCAGCGCATCGATATCCTCCTCGGCGCGCTTGATGTGATCGAGCACGTCGCGAAACAGCGGTCGCATCTCCGGATCGATCGGCAGCACCCCGGAATGCTCGAGACGGTGGCAGACGTCGAGCAGCGGGCCGACGGCGCGGCGCAGCTTCAGCAATTCGCGGCGCAGCTTGTAAAGCCGTTCGAACTCGGACTGGTGCAGAATCCGCCGCAGCACGCGATCCTCGGGCTGCTCGACCTCGGCCTGGATTGCCTCGATCACCGGCTGGTAGTTGTCGACGATAAAATCAAGGATCGCATAGAGGATATAGTCCTCGCCGTTGGTGAGCACCGTCGGGCAGGCCTCGCAGCGCGCGCGCACCGCGGCGTAGGAAGCCGAGGCACCATGCCGCACCGACACCACATAGCCGCGGCCGACAAAAATATGCGTTTCGCCAAAACCGACGGCGCCGTCGACCATCTGGGCGGTGCGCGCGACGATGAACAGCGCCTCGCCATATTGCTCGACCTTGGGGTGCTGGTGCGCCTTCGAGGCATCCTCGATCGCGAGGGAATGCAGGTCGAATTGCGCGCGCACCCGCTCCAGCAGCGCCGCGCTCGGCTCCAGCAGCCCGATCCACACCACATGTCCGGGCCTGCGCGACCATGCCGCGGCGTCCTCGATCGCGATGTCGGCGACGCGCCGGCCACCGGCGTAGACGCTCGCGGCGACGACGCCCGCCTCATGCGCCGCGGATTCGGGTTGCTTGCTGCCGTGCACGGGCCACCTCGACGTCATTGCTCCATGCGCGAGCGCGCGCACGGGCAATAGACTCGCCGCCGGCCGAAAGGTTTCGCGCCGGCGGGGGAGGCCTCAGAAGCGACCGAGTTCGCTGGCCGCCGGCGCGGTCGCCATGGCTTCCTGTTCGGTCAGCGGAAACATCGTCGGCACCGTGTCGGGCGCGACAGGGTCGAACACCACGCCGCGCGCATCGGCGCGCGCGACCGGGCCGAGCTTGCCGGTCACCCATTGCCACAGGCCACGGATTTCTTCCGCGGATTTGCCATGCGGCGCATATTCGGTGACCGCGAGGCCGCCGCCCAGCGCGTCCTGGTGATCGTTTCGCATGACGATGAAGGGCTGCGCGACGCCGCTGTCGGCGGCCGGCAACACGCCCTGGTCGAGCGCCGAGGAGGCGTTGTCGAGGCGTTGGCCGCGCACCGGCGTCTGGTTGAGCACGAAGCCGAACGGCGTCTTGCAGGCGCGGGCCAGCCACAGCGTCGGCGTCGCCGCCTCCAGATCGGCGAGGCTCGGCCGCACCGGGATCAGGCACAGATCGGCGGCGCGAATCGCCGCCGTGGTGACGTCGCTGATGCCGCCCGCGGTGTCGATCACCGTCAGCGTCACGCCGTTGCGCTCGAAGATCTCGAGCCGCTGCTCGATGTCGTGGGCGGTCTCCACCGGTTCGACGCCAGGCTCGGCGTCCAGCCGGCGCTTCTTCCAGTTCGACAGGGTGCCCTGCGGATCGGTCTCGATCAGCCGGACAGTATGTCCCTCCTGCATCGCGGCCAGCGCGAGGCCGATGGCGAGCGTGCTCTTGCCGCTGCCACCCTTTTGGGTGGCAAGAACGATGGTCTGCATGATGGTAGTCCTTTGTCGATGACGGGATACGCTTCACGCCAGAGAGTGAGTCGAAGCCGCTTGGTGCGACGGACTGTTCTTGGCTGGACACATCGGAAGCGAAAGGCAGGACTATGCGAGATCGCAGCTACGCCGAATCAGCTATGTCGTGATCATGACTTAAAAGACGGCGCAATACTATTGATAGCACGGCGCGGACTATATTTAGTCAAGCCGTCGCAATGCTTTACCGGCAAAGTGTAGTTGGTGTTGATGGGTCGTGCGATTTTGATGATGCTGTCGGATACCGGTAGGGTCGGTCCCGGGCGTGATGCGCCGTTCCGCCTCCCGGCAACGAGGCTACTTGCGCACGCAGATCACGCGCACCACGGAGGCCGCTGCTTCCGTCGAGGGCGCGTCGTTCATGCTGACCATGCTGGCGGCCAGAAACGCGCGCACAATGGCGGCTGGTACCAGCGCCGCCTGCATCGCGCTGCCGTTGGCAGGGCCAGCGACGATGACGGGTTTTAATTGAACCAGCCCGGCGAAAGCGCCTTCGCCGTCGATCGCCGCCGCGCCGGAAAAGCCGAGGCCGGGTGCCGGCGACAACGCCAGCTCACCAGTAGTTCCGACGGGCGTCACCGACACTTTGAGCCGGCTGACCGCCGCGGCGCCGCCCTGGTTCTGCGGATCGGCGATGCCGATCAGGTCGAGAGCGGGCTTCGCGGTGGCGCGGTTTCCCAGCGCCAGCGGTTTCAGGTCGCGCGCGCCAAATATCCGCAGCAGAGCGAGATCGCTGGCCTTGTCCTCGGCGAGCTTATCGGCATGGCCATGGCCGGCAATCACGATCGACAGGCAACCGTCGATCGCCTGGCGGTCGGTGACGATCGCACCATCGTCGCTGACGATGACGCCGGAGGCGTATTCGACCTTCTTGCGCGGCGGCGGGCCGGCGGCGATCGCGCCGGCCGGAAACGCGTGGAAGGCTGACGACATCGCGATCACTACCGGCGCCATGGTGCCTTCGGTGGCCTGGTCGTAGAGGATGGTGAGGAGGCGCACCTCGCTGTCGCGGAAGGCGCCGCGGATGTAGAATTTCTTCAGCCCCTGCATGCCCGACAGCACGAAGAAATCCGGCCTGATCGCGCTGTACTCGATCTTGCGGCCGGGCTCCTTCTTCTCCTGCTCGGCCAGCGCGGCGGTGGTCGGCGCGGCTTCCTTGCGGCGCGCGAGCTGGATCTGGATCGATCCGCTGGTGGAACTCCATTTGCTGCCATTGGCATCAGAAGCCTGCTGCGGCAGCAGTTTTGTCGGCAGCCCGATGCGTGCGCCGGTCAAAGTGTCGGTGACGATCTTCCAGCCGACATTGTCCTGCAGTTTCTTCGCGGCAGTCTGCAGGATGCCGCGCTCTTGCGGGTTGAGCACGCCGGTCTGTTGGGCGCCGTTGTATTTCTGGAACGTCCGGATCGCGGCGACCATGCGCTCGGAGACCTCGCCATTGATGGCGCCATTATATTCGCCGGCCCAGGCGAGGTCGGACTGGATCGCCAGCCGCTCGGCCTGCGCCATCGCGCTCGCGGTATCGGCGGGGCTCTGCAGCGCCGGACGGGCCGGCGCGGCGGCGGCCGGGTTCGGCTTCGCCGCCGCGGCCGGGGGCGGTGCCGTCTGCGCGGACGCCGCTGTCGTCGCCGCGGCGATCATCCATGTTGCCGTAAGCCACGATCTCATGACATGTCCCGGGTGACGATTGACGTGGCCGAATTGAAGCACATCTGCTGGGTCTGCGACAGCGGCGCGATGGTTCAAGCGTGCCGACGCCCACAGCCGTCATTGCGAGGAGCGAAGCGACGCGGCAATCCAGAAGGCACACGCGAAGAAAGAACTGGATAGCTTCGTCGCAAGGGCTCCTCGCAATGACGGGGAGATGGCCGTGAGAAACATGGAAGCAACCACATCATGCTGAGCGCCGACGAACTCGAACGCTATGCCCGCCACATCGTGCTGCGCGAAATCGGCGGCCAGGGCCAGGCCGCGCTGCGATCGGCAAAAGTGCTGGTGATCGGCGCCGGCGGGCTTGGCGCGCCGGTGCTGATGTATCTGGCGGCGGCCGGAATCGGCACGCTCGGCGTGGTCGATGATGATCACGTCTCGCTGTCCAATTTGCAGCGCCAGATCATCCACGCCACGCCGGACATCGGCGCCCGCAAGGTGGACAGCGCGGCGGCGAAAATCCATGCGCTCAATCCGCATGTCACATTCGTCGGCCATGACGCGCGGCTGCGGCCGTCGAATGCGATGGAATTGATCGCGGCCTATGATCTGGTGCTCGACGGCTCCGACAATTTTGCGACGCGCTATCTGGTGTCGGATGCCTGCTATCTGGCGAAGAAGCCGCTGGTCTCGGCGGCGCTCGGCACGTTCGACGGCTCGCTGACCACGCTGCGGCCGCATGAAAAAAATGCCGCGGGGGGGCTGAACCCGACCTATCGCTGCCTGTTCCCGGACGCGCCTCCCCCCGGCACGGTGCCGAGCTGCCAGGAGGCCGGCGTGATGGGCGCGCTGGCCGGGGTGCTGGGCTCGATGATGGCGCTGGAGGCGATCCGCGAGATCACCGGTTTCGGCGAGGGGCTGGTCGGCCGGTTGCTGATGATCGACGCCCGCGCGATGCGCTTCGAGACGCTGCGCTATGCGCGCGATCCGGACAATCCGCTGAACGGCGACGCGCCGACGATCATGGATCTGAGCCGGCATTGCTGACCGGAGCGCTCTTTCTCATCCCTCCCCCCGCGCGAAGCGCAGCTTCGCGAAGGTGGGGAGGGTGGCCGGGCTAAGCGTAGCGAAGCCCGGTCGGGTGGGGGGCCGCGCGACACGCGAC
>JACMOT010000155.1 GCA_014377915.1 Tardiphaga sp. | reverse complement strand
GAGCGCCACGGCAGGCTCGACATCCTGATTGGCAATGCCGCCATGCCCGGCCCGTCATCGCCGCTCGGCCATATCGAGCTGAAGCCGTGGAACGAGGTGATAGCCGTCAACGCCACCGCCAACTTTCAGTTGATCCGCTGCATGGACCCGCTGCTGAAACAGTCAGACGCGGGACGCGCGGTGTTCGTCACCGCCGACGCCGTGCACCTCGCGCCGGCCTATCGCGGCCCCTACGCCGCCGCCAAGGCCGCGCTGGAAGCGTTGGCGCGGAGCTGGGCTGTGGAGACCGCCTCGACCGCCATCCGCGTCAATCTGTTCGACCCCGGCCCGATCCGCACCCGCCTGCGCGCCACGGTGTTTCCCGGTGAGGACCCGATGACGCTGACGAAGCCCGAGGACGTCGCGGAGCTGATGGTGCCGATGTGTTCGCCGGAATGGACACAGACCGGCAAGCTCTACGACTACACAACGCGAAGCCTGCTCAACTTTATGCCGCCGGCGTAAGCGACCGCGCGCACCACGCGCCCCACGCTCCCCTGTCGTCGCCCGGCTTGACCGGGCGATCCAGTAAACGCTGCTGCTTGCGTTTACTGGATCCCCGCATCCGCGGGGATGACAATCTGAGTCTGTTGACGTGCGTGCGCCGCAAGATTGACACTGCATGCTTGCGGTACTTCACTCCCTGCCAAGCGGGACCAACCCGCAACGCAAACAGGGAGGCTGCCATGAAGCCACTGTCGCGACGTGGTCATCTGGTCGGGTTGCTCGCCTGCAATGCGCTGGCATGGGTCGCGATCGCCCTCACCACCCTCTCCGCTTCCGCCGCCGACATCCCGCGCTTCGAGGTCGAGGCATCCTGGCCGAAGCCGCTGCCGAACAACTGGATCTTCGGCCAGGTCGGCGGCATTACGGTCGATGCGCAGGGCCACATCTGGGTGATCCACCGGCCCCGTTCGCTGACCGAGGACGAGAACGGCGCCGGCCTCACCCCGCCGCGCTCCAAATGCTGCGTCTCGGCACCGCCGGTGCTCGAATTCGATTCCGACGGCAATTTGCTGCGTTCGTGGGGCGGCCCCGGTGAAGGCTACACCTGGGTCGGCCGCGAACACGGCATCGAGGTCGACGAAAAGGGCTTCGTCTGGGTCGGCGGCAATCTCGACAACGACAATGCGATCCTGAAATTCACGCTGGACGGCAAGTATGTGATGCAGATCGGCACGATCGGGCCGAGCAAGGGCAGCAACGATACAACCCAGCTCGGCAAGCCCGCCGAAACCGCGATCGACAAGGACGCCAACGAGATCTACGTCGCCGACGGATATGGCAACCGCCGCATCATCGTGTTCGATGCCACCACCGGCGCCTACATCAGGCACTGGGGCGCCTATGGCAACAAGCCCAATGACGACAAGCAGGCGGGGTATGATCCGAAGGCGCCGGTGTCCCAGCAATTCGCCAATCCGGTGCATTGCGTCAAGCTTGCCCATGACGGGCTGGTCTATGTCTGCGACCGCATCAACAACCGCGTCCAGGTGTTCAAGAAGGACGGCAGCTTCGTGAAGGAATGGTTCTTCGAGAAGAACACGCTGGGCAATGGCGCGGTATGGGATCTGGCGATCTGGCCCGACGCCAAACAGACCTGGTTGCTGACCGCCGACGGCGAGAACAACGAGATCCGCATCCTCACCCGCGACGATGGCCGCGTGGTCGGCTCGTTCGGCCGCAATGGCCGCAACGCCGGCCAGTTTCACTGGATCCACGCGATGGCCGTCGATGCCAAAGGCAGCGTCTACACCGCCGAGGTCGACACCGGAAAACGCATCCAGAAATTCAGGCTGGTATCGGATGCGCTGAAGTAGTCGGCGCCGCGCCGTTAACCGTCGCACTTCGGCCATGCCGACTATTTGTCGGCAGCAATGTGACACGCCGCTCGGGACGGGTCGACGCGGCGCACCGCCGTGCATCCTGACCGGTTTTTTGCCATGGCATCGGGCGACGCGAAAATCGCGGCAGCACCTTTGATTATAGTGGTTTCCCGATTCCAAGTTACCCGGCGGCCCCGCCGGAACGGGCAGCGCGCGGCAGCTGCAACCGCGCTGCCGCCGCCATGCATAAATCCGCTTTCGCCACAGTGCGATCCGAATGACGCCATCGACGTCAACGACCTTGTGATCGTCGAAGACGCCCTGCACCTATTGCGCACCGCGCGTCCTGAGTTTCATCGTTGAGGACATGTCATGGCCGGCTCCTATCACACCCATCACGAGTCAATTCCTGGCAGCGACGGAGCCGTGCGGGCTCACGCGCCGACCAGGCCGTTTGCCGCCCTGTTGCGTCTGCGGGCATGGATGAGCTCGCCGCGCGAGCATCATCACAATGACGACGTCGCACCGCCGCGCAGCGAGCGCGCGTTTGTCGCCCATCTGCTGGCGCAGCTCGGCCATGATTACGAAGTCCGCCGCCAGAAATCGCGGCGCTGACGGTGTGGTGCATGACCGCTCGCGGCATCGAGAGACTACGTCCGCGAGCTGCAACCGACGGCAAGGCGCCCGGTCAGCTTTCCTTGAGGGCCTAGCCGGGCTGAGCAATTCGCTGCTCAGCGCTCCACAAAGGCGCGCGCCAGCTGATCGGTGATCGGCTTGACCAGATAGCTGATCATCGATCGGCTGCCGGTCTGCATGAACACTTCGGCCGGCATGCCCGCGACAAGTTGCAACCCGGCGAGCTTGCGCCGCTCTTGCTCCGGCAGCGTCACCCGCACCGAAAAATACGCCGCGTTGGTCTGCTGGTCGTGGCTGGTATCGGCCGACACATAGGACACCTCGCCGATCAGTTGCGGCGTCACCCGCTGGTTGAAGGCGGAGAGCCGCACGAACGCCTTCTGGCCGGTCCGCACCTGATCGATATCGTTGGGCTGCAGCCGGGCTTCCACCAGCAGATTTTCGGAATCCGGCACGATCTGCAGCACGGTGTCGCCGGCACGAATCACCCCGCCGACCGTGTGCACGGCGAGCTGGTGCACCACTCCCGGGGTCGGTGCGCGCAACTCGATTCGGTCCAGCGTGTCGCGCGCGGCAATGCCGCGTTCCGACAGCTCCGCCTCCTTGCTCTGCGCCTCCCCCAGATCCTTCATCACTTCGGTCCGGAAATCCTGATCGGCCCGCACGATCTGCAACTGCGCCTCGCCGATCTTGGCCTTGGTCTCGGCCACCGCCGACAGCAATTGCCCACGCTCGCCCTCGATACGCGCGCGCTCGCGCTGCAACGTCGTCAGCCGCGTCAACGGCACCAGCCGCTTGTCGAACAATTCCTGCACGCCGGTGAGTTCGCCCGCGATCAGATCGAGCTGCGCCACTTTCGAGGTCAGCTGCGCGTCGATGCCGGAAACCTCTTCGCCGAGCTGCATGATCCGGCTGTTCAGCAGTTCCTTCTGGCTCTCGCGCGCGCTGGCGCGAGCCTTGAACAGTGCCTGCTCCGAGGCCAGCAGCACCTGGAAATCCGCATCCGCCGAGCGCTTTTCCAGGGCCGGCGACAGCACCGGCGCCGGCAGCGAGCCGCGCTCGGCGAGCAGCCGCGCGATCCGCACCCGCGAATCGTCGAGCTGCTTGGCGACGACCTGAAGGCTGGCGCGGGCCTGCGTCGGATCGAGCCGCACCAGCAGGTCGCCGCTGCGAACCCGGGCGCCGTCACGCACGGCAATCTCTGCGACCACGCCACCGGTCGGATGCTGGACGGTCTTGACGTTGGATTCGACAACGAGATTGCCCGGCACCACAACGGCGCCAGCCAGGGGCATCAGCGTGGCCCAGCCGCCGATCGCGGTGCCGGCGACCAGCAGCACCCGCAACCCGGTGCGTAGTTCACCGTCGAACGATCGCCGGATCTCCGCCGCCGATGTTCCCTGCCGACCCGCGGCTCCCAGCGCAGCCGGATGTTGCTTGAACAGAAAGGACACGGCCTTGCCGATCTGCGAACCTCGCGCCGGCAGCACCGGACTCGCCAACGCGGCGCCGACCATTGCCGAAGCCGGTCGTGTTGCAACGGGTGGAATAGCGATGGCCTCGGCAACCCTGGTTAACGGCGGATCACTCCGTACAGAGGCGGCCGATACACGGATCTGCGACCGAGGCGGCGCGTCATCCTCCGCCGATCGCATGGCGCGGGTGATATCAAACGGTCTGGGCTCGAACGGCGTTGGCTCATAAGGCCTCTGCTCGTAAGGCTCCTGCCCATAAGGCTCCTGCCCAAAAGGCTTGGGCTGATGAGGCTTGGACTCGAACCGCCGAGGCGCAGCGTCCCCCCGCTTGGGCGGGCGCGCCTGAACCGGCGCCGCCGGCGCGCGCGCACGAGGCCCCGGCGCGACGGTCGTCCGCCCGGGGACGGGTTGATCACTCGACAACGCCGCCGGGCCGAATCCAAAGTGCCGCAGCCAGACGTCGATGGCGCGAGCCATCTTTCGCGGCGCGGCCTTCTTTGCCCGCGGCTGCTTCGGAACAGCCGCGGCGGTGCGCCCCTTGCGTGGCGGCGGGGCCCGCTGTGGCGCGTCCTCGAATTCGAGCTCGAAGGCGTGACGCAGCCGCTGCAATTCCAGGATCAAGGCCTCGCCCTGCGGGCCCGCCTCGCCGCCGTGCTGTTCGCCGGCATATGCATTGGGCATTCGCGGGGAGATGGTTGATTCGAGTCGCTTCATGCCGGCACGCCTTCCATCGGCTCAACGGTGCGCACCGTCGGGGGCTTCACGCCGGCTGCGCCCGCTGCCGGATTTCCGGTGTTTCGTACGCGTGCAAAAATCTCCTCGCGCGGGCCGAACGCAATCGCTCTTCCCTCATAGAGCACCATCGCCATGTTGAGCGCCGACAGCGCGCTGGGTCGGTGCGAGATGACGATCACGATACATTGGCTCTGGCGCAGGTACTGGATCGCGCGGTTCAACGCCGTCTCGCCTTCGGCATCGAGATTGGCATTGGGTTCGTCGAGCACGATCAGGAAAGGATCGCCATACACCGCGCGCGCCAGACCGACACGTTGCCGCTGGCCGGCCGACAGCGACATGCCGCCCTCGCCGATCCGTGTCGAATAGCCGTCAGGCAGCCGCAGGATGATGTCGTGAACACCGGCGATTTTGGCCGCCTTCAGGATGGCATCGGATGACATCGCGCCGTCGAAGCGGCTGATGTTTTCCGCCACGGTGCCGTCAAACAACGCGACATCCTGTGGCAGATAGCCGAGATAGCTGCCGAGATCATCGGCATTCCACTGATCGATCGCCGCGCCATCGAGGCGGACGACCCCGCTCTGCGCCGGCCAGATGCCGACCAGCGCCTTCGAGAGTGTGGTCTTGCCGGACGCACTGGCGCCGAGCAGCGCCAGTCCCATCCCGGCCTTCAGCGCAAAGCTGATGTCGGACACGATCGGCCTTGCGGCACCCGGCGGGGTGACGGTCACGCCCTGCGCCACCAGGTCGCGGCTGGGACGTGGCAACACCACCCGCGGCGGCGCCGGGCACGCCGTCGCCTTGAGAATGTCGCGCAGCCGCGCCAGTCCCTGTCGCGCCGCGACCAGTTGCTTCCAGGTGCCGAGCGCCACTTCGACCGGCGCCAGCGCCCGCCCCATCATGATCGAGGACGCGATCATGATGCCGCCCGAGGCCCGGTCCGCGACCACCAGATAGGCGCCGATGCCGAGCATCGCCGATTGCAGCACATGGCGGAGTACCTTGGCCGCCGCGCCCAGATTGGCGTGGACGTCGGTGGCGCTGATGTTCTGACCGAGGTAGCGCTCATTGGCCTGCGACCAGCGTTCGGTCAGCCTCCCGGTCATGCCGAGCGCGCGAATTACTTCCGCGTTCAGCCGCGTGACGTCCGCCAGCACCTGCCGCTGCGCACTGCACTCCATGGCGGATTTTGCCGCGCCGCGCGACAGCCGTTCCGTCAGCAACGTCATCGCGATGATACACAGCATTCCAATCACCGCCGTGGCGCCGATCGCCGGGTGAAACATGAACAGCGCGATCAGCGAGATCGGAATCCACGGCATGTCGAGGAAGGCCGTCGGCCCCATCCCCGACATGAACATGCGGATCTGGTCGAGATCGCGCAGCGGCTGCTGCATCTGCATCGGCTTGACGCCGCGCAGCGGCAGCGTGGCCAGCGCCAGATGAATCGATTCCTGCAGACCGGTATCGAACAACGTCGCCACGCGACTGAGCATGCGCGCGCGGAGCGCATCGAAATAGCCGAGGATCAGATAGGCCAGCAGCACCATCAGCGACAGGCCGATCAGCGTCGCGATGTTGCGGCCAGGAATGACCCGGTCATAGACCTGCAGCATATAAAGCGAACCAGACAGCATCAAAAGATTGATCACGCCGCTGAACACTGCGATGCCGCCCATCCGCAACACACTGGCACGAAGCCCCTGCGAAACCGGATCAGGTTCAATGGCGGTGTGATGGCTGCGCGGCGCGGCGCCGTCATGACTCTGAACTATACTCATGCGGGCTGGCGTCTCCACGAACGCAATATTTCTCGTTGACATGCACCCTCGCGTCTCATGTCGACCATTTCTCGGCAACAATGTGATCGTTCTGAAAGCAATGTGAGGCAGCGCCTATCGTTCGCGCACCGGCGACGATCCGATCGAGGCCAAGGTCCTCGCGCATGAAAGATCAGACAGTCCATTGCTTTAAGTAACTTTCTTCAACTCCCGTCGCGGTTTGAAAACCAGGTCGGCGGAAATGTCGACCGGCCGTGATCGAGACAGACGCATCCGGTTCATGATCGCCTTGCTTAAGTACACATTTGCCTCGGTGCGATCCGAATGACGCCACGAACGTCAACGATTTTGTGAACGTCGATGACGGCACGCCGAGTTGCGCCGTCGGTCGCGCCACTCAAAGCGGAGAAAATGTAATGGCTGCTTCTCACCATGCACATCACAATGGACATTCTGGCCATGGCGGCGACGCCGCGCCCGCCGCGCCGACCATGCCCGATGCTCCCGCGGCGCCTGCTACACCCGCTGCGCCCGTAGCGGCGTTCTCCGACCTCGGCGTGACGTTCAATGACGCGACACGCGCGATGGAGGGTGGACTTTGGCAGAATGCCGTCGAGGAAGGCGGCCAGAGTTTTGGCAGTATCGGACGCTACACCACCGACCTGACCAATGTGCAGACCGGCCTGCTTGCCGAAGTGAAGGCCGGGCAGTTCACCGGCGACACGCTGGCCCATGTCCAGACGGTGCTGGCGGATATCACCACCGCGCTGTCCGCCGCGACCGCCTCGGTCAATGGCGGCGGTGATTTCGGCAGTGTTGCCGCGGCGGAAACCGCGTTGCGCACCAGCCATCTCGATATCCTCACGGTTATCAACAATGATCCAGCGCTCGCCACGCTCGCCACGCAGAATGGCGCGACCGGATTTCTGGCGGCACCGACGGCCTTCGCCGACGGCGTCACCGCGGCGACCGCGCCGCATGCCAATCTCGCGGACATCGGCGCCATCTTCAACGACGCGGCGAGCCACATTCTCGGCGGCGTCAACAGCGGCAATGTCGATCTGCTGACCCATGATTTCACCACCATGGTCAGTGACATGCAGGCGCTGATGACCAACCAACCGGCGTTGTTCGGCGGCCTCACCGGCGTCCACGCCGAAACCGTGGTGCGGCAGCTGGATCTGGAACTAACCTATCTGGCGCAGGCCGGTATCAATCCCGACGCCGGCCGCGCCAGCAATGACAATCTGCTCGATATTATCGATATCGTTCAGGGCGATACCAACCTGGCCAATATGGCGTCGCAGGGCGGCGTGCACGGCTTTACCCCGTTCGGCGACGCGCTCGCGCCGACGCCGGCCTATGTCGACAACGCCGCGCAAACGACGTTCTGGGCGGACTTCATCGCGCAGTCGAATTCGATCGGTCAGCATGCGATCCAGGCCGTCGGTGCGCATGATGCCGCCGCGATCGCGACCGTGACCGCCGACCTGCAAAGCTTCGAGAAAACCGTCACGGATTTTGACGCGGCGCAAGGCGGCATTTTCCAGGCGCGGTTCGACAATGAACTGCTCGGCAACACCAGTACGCTCGGCGCGGAAGTCACCAAGATGCTGGAAGGATTGCAGACCGGTAACGCGGCGCTGGTTTCGGCCGCTGCCGAGGAAATGCATGCCAATGCGGCGGATGTCGGCGGCAACAACACGCCATCCACCGGCGGGACCTACAACTCGGATGGCCTGACCGCCGCGGATGTGCTGTCGACCGCCACAGCGGCCACGGCCGTTGCGGCCGCTACACCGGCCGCCGCGGCTACACCCGCTGCCGCTGCGACGGCACCGGCTGTCGCCACACCGGCGACGACCGACGCGGCTGCCCACAGTGCGGACCTCGCCGCCGGCGTCGATATGGGTCACGGGCATCTCGCCGAAATGGCCCACCATTTCCAGCACGTCTGGGGCTGACCGAAAATTCCGTCTCGGGCCACGGCCCGGCGCGGCCGTGAGATCGGATGCGGCGCGACATCAAGCAACACGCCGCATCCAGGACACAAGCATCGACCATCGCGCGACGCACATGGGGACGGCGCGATGGCTTCGGCAGCAGCCGCTACATCATATCTCGACGGGGTCGAATGAGAACACGCAAGACGGACTATGGGACGGTGGTCCTGCACTGGATTCTGGTGGCGGCTCTGGGGGTCGCCTTCATGACCGGCCTTCGGATCGCCACCGAGACGCCGGGGCGAGCCTGGATCAATCGTCTTGACGGCCTGCTGCCGCAACAGAGCGCCTGGACCCTGCATATGCAAGCCGGTGTCATCCTCGCCACGGTGACGGTGGCCTATATCATCTATCTTGTGAAATCCGGGCTGAAGCGCCGCGTCGAACTCGACGCCACCCGGTTGCAAAGCCTGCGGCGCGGCGGTTCGGCGCGGTGGGGGGCCTTCAACGTCATCCTGTACTGGGTGTTCTTTATCAGCATGCTGGTGCTGATCGTCACCGGCGGCTCTCTCTATCTTAGCTACAGTGCCGGCACCGATGCGTTGCTGCTGCACTGGTACGCGAGCTGGGTGCTGCCGGGATTTTTGCTACTGCATGTGCTCTCGCATTACGCCGCGGGCGGTGTCGCGCAGCTGCTCCGGATCATGCGGCCGGCGCCGCTGACCCGGCCGCCTGCCCCGCTAGACGCCGTTGAACTGATGCTGCTGCTGGTGGAACAGACCGCCGCCAACGAGACGCGGCTGCAGCCCGCCGAGCCGGAGCCCGAGCCACGGGATGCTTCGCGCCCATACGATCCTTTCGCTTCGGTACCGTCATCAGCTTCTTCGCCGCGCATGGATATACACAATCGTCCACCGCCGCGACGATCTTCCATCGTGCAGTCCAACCCGTTCGCGGTGGCCGCGGCCGTGGCACTGGCCAGCGGCGGGCTGCTGATCGCAGCGGACAGTGGAGCCACCGACACGCTTCACATTCATCGAATTCGCCGTATTGATATCCCATTGATCGATGGCGACACCTCCGACAAGGCCTGGAGAACCGCCAAGCCGTTTTCGGTTGTGACCACCCATGGTGCGAATTTTGACGGCGGCGGCGAAACCCGGATCGACATCCGCGCCGTGCACGACGGATCGAACGCCTATTTCCTGTTTACCTGGAGCGATCCGACCCGCTCGCTGAAGCAGATGCCGCTGATCAAGACCGATATGGGATGGCAACTGCTTCATCCCGATGGAGCGAACGCCGACAGGCAACAGCTCTCCGAAGACAAATTATCCGTGTTGTTCACCCCCTCCAGCGGGGTGCTGGCCGGCGACAACACGTTCCATGCCGGACCGCGCCCGCTCGCCGGAGCGCCGGCAACCACGACAGGCCGCGGCCTGCATTACACCGGTGGCGGCTATGCCGACGTGTGGCTGTGGAAGGCGACCAGCAGCGGCCCAGTTGGCTGGATGGATGACATGCATTTCGGCCCGCCGCTCGAGGCGCCGCAACAGGTCAGCAACGCCACGCCGGCGTACCGCGGCGGCTTCGCGCCCGATCCCGGCAGCACCAATTATGCCGACAACTTCCTGCCGCTGGGCCACGCCGCCGACGACGACGATATGACCCTGACGCCGCGGCGGCTACCGAAGGACGTTGCCGCGACGACCTTCGCGCTGGGACAGATCGATGCCGACCCCAATCGGGGCGAGAGCGAGCGGGCGCGCTGGTACATGACCGAGGAAGATTCGATGCCGTACGATCCCGAGCGCGATCGCCGCATTGCCAGGGGTACCGTGCTTCCCGGCGTCGTGGTCGCCGGAAACTACAGCGGCGATCGCGCTGACATCCGCTGCGCGGCGCGCTGGGCCTCTGGCTACTGGTCTCTGGAAGTAACGCGACGCCTCGATACCGGCAGCCAATATGACGTGCCGATCAAGAGTGGTGTCTCGATGCGCGTCGCCGCCTTCGACCATAGCCGTATCGAACATACGAGACACGTCCGACCCATCCGTCTGGAGCTTGAGTAACATGGCGAAGATCTGCAAAGTAACCTTCAACGACCAGTCCTTCTTTGCCAATTGCGGGGACCTGCTGCTGGATTCCGCGCTGATGAACGGCGTCGATATCCCGCATGATTGTCGCGCCGGCATCTGCGGCGCCTGCCGGGTCAATGTGGTGAAGGGCCAGGTCTATGGCGGCCAGGACAGCAACGAGGATGTCACCCACGCCTGCCAGGCCCGCGTGATTTCCGATCTCGAGATCGCCACCGAGGAAGTCCCGCCCATCGTGTCGACCACGGCGAAGCTCCGAAATCTCGGAAAGCTCGCCGCCGACGTCTTCGGCGCGCAGTTGGAAGTGCCCAAGCCGTTCGAATTCCTGCCGGGCCAGTATTGCAAGGTGCAGTTCCGCGGCTTCCCGGCCCGCTGCTACAGTCCGACCTTTCCGCTCGAAGGCGGCGCCAAGGACCGGTTGCTGAATTTCCACATCCGCACCGTCAAGGGCGGGATGGTGTCATCGGCGCTCGGCAAACAGATTACCGTCGGGCATCGCGTCAACATCACCGGCCCGCTTGGTACCGCCTATTTCCGGCCCGATCACCCAGGCCGCATGGTGCTGATTTCGAGTGGTACCGGCTTCGCCCCGATGTGGTCGGTCGCGGTGGCGGCGATCCGCGAACGGCCGACCCGCGAACTTGTATTCATCATTTCGTCGCGCTCGATGCGCGCGATGTACATGCATCGTGCGCTGGGCCGACTGGCGGCGTTTCCCAACGTCACCATCATCCCGGTCGTCTCCGAGCGGCAGACGGTATCCGACGTGATCCGCTGCGGTCGACCGACAGATTACATGCCGGAATTGCGGGATACCGACATCGTCTACACCGCCGGCGCGCCGGCGATGACCAAGACCATCGCCAACACGGCGCGGCTGGCCGGTGCCCGGTGCTACACGGACCCGTTCGTATCGGACCACTCGCCGCCGCTGCAGCCGTCCACGTCCTGGGTGGCGCAATGGTTCAGCGGCAAACGCGAGGTGGAGGCGTAACCGGATTTCCACTTGTCCCGGACGCAGCGCAGCGCGACGCCCCTTGCCGGCGTCGTGCGCTGCGGGGCCGGGACCGCGAAAGAACTAAGGAGTTTAATGAGGTCCCGACTCGCGGAGCAGCGCAAGCGCGCCGCGTCCGGGACCTGAACTACCGCTACCGCGTCGGGCGCTTGCGCTTGTGCGCGAAGGGATTGGCCTTTTCGCGCAGATTGATGCGGATCGGGGTGCCCGGCATGACGAAGAACACACGGATACTGTTGACGAGGTAGCGCAGATAGGATTCCGGCACCGCGTCGGCGCGCGAGCAGAACACGATGAAGCTTGGCGGCCGCGCCTTGGCCTGGGTCGCATAATTCAGCTTGAGGCGGCGACCCGATACCGCCGGCGGCGGGTTGGCGTCGACCGCCTGCTCGAACCAGCGGTTCAGCGACGCCGTCGGCACACGCCGGTTCCAGATGGCGTAGGAATCCTCGATCGCCTTCATCAGCTTCTCGACCCCCTCGCCCATCAGGCCGGAGATCGCCACGATCGGCACGCCCTTCACCTGCGGCAGCATCTGGTCCACGTCGGTGCGTAAATCCGCGACCAGACTGGCCTTCTGGCCCATCAGGTCCCATTTGTTGACCGCCACCACCAAGGCGCGGCCTTCGCGCTCGATCAGATTGGCGATCCGCAGGTCCTGCTCCTCGAACTTGGTCTGCGAATCCATCATCAGCACCACGACTTCGGCGAAACGGATCGCCCGCAGCGCGTCGGCGACCGACAGTTTTTCCAGCTTCTCCTCGATCCGCGAGCGGCGGCGCAGCCCGGGGGTGTCGAAGATGCGGAATTCGCGGCCCTTGAAATTGAGTTCGACCGAGATCGAGTCCCGTGTCGTGCCGGCTTCCGGCGAGGTCAGCAGCCGCTCCTCACCCAGCAGATAATTGATGGTGGTCGACTTGCCGGCATTGGGCCGGCCGACGATGGCAACCCGGATCGGTCGCTTGGCGATGTCTTCCTCGGACTCGATGATGTCGTCATCGTCGAAATCCTCGACGTCGGCGGGTGGCTCCGGCATCAGGTCGCGCAGCGAATCATACAGGTCGCTGAGGCCCTCGCCGTGCTCGGCGGAGATCTGGATCGGCTCGCCCAATCCGAGCGCGTAGGATTCCATGGCGCCGACTTCACCATGTTTGCCCTCGGACTTGTTGGCGACCAGCACCACCGGCTTGTTGGCGCGGCGGGCGAAATCGGCAAAGGCGCGGTCGTTCGGGGTCAGGCCGGCACGGGCGTCGATCACGAACATCAGCGCGTCGGCGAGCCCGATCGCGGTCTCGGTCTGTTCCTGCATCCGCGCCGTCAGCGAACCCTTCGGACCCTCGTCGAGGCCGGCGGTATCGATCAGCGTGAATTCGAGGTCGCCGAGCTTGCCCTCGCCCTCGCGGCGATCGCGGGTGACGCCGGGCGTATCATCGACAAGCGCGAGCTTCTGCCCGACCAGACGGTTGAACAGCGTGGATTTGCCGACATTGGGTCGGCCGATAATGGCAATGGTGAAAGACATGCTGTTCCGTGCGCCCTTTAACGGACGCATGTCAATGCGATCAGCCGAAAACGGCTAACTCAGCGCGAGAAGGTGCCGGATTGCACCGGAGCCGGGAAGGCCGGGCTGCCCGGGGTGCCGGACTGCGCCGGCTCGGCGGGCGCTGCCGAAGAATCGGCCGGCGGTGCCGTGGTGCGGCGCCGGTTAATCTTGCGACCTTTCGGCTCGGCCGGCACGGCGACGGCAGCCCCCTCTTCGCCAATGGCAGCTTCGTCGGCGGCTGCGGGCGCCTCGGCGGCCGGCGCGCTGCGCACCGTGCCGACATTGACCCGTCCCTTCGACTTTGACTTGCTGGCTGTCGGCTCGGGCGCCGCGGCCGGAGCGGCGGCGATCGGCGGCTGCGCCGGCGGCTGCTCGGAATTGCCGCCGCGGTACAGTTCCTTGGGCACGCCCTGCTGCAGGCCCGGGACGCCTTCCGGGAACACCGGTTTGCGGTCGCCGGGCAGCTTCTTCTTGGTGTCGAGGAAGTCCAGCAAATCGGCAGGGTCGAAGCTGGACATGCTGCCGCAGCCGGACAATGCGCTGCACAGCGCGATCAGGACAGCAGCGGAGACGAGGCGGTGCATCGGGCGCATGGACGGCTTCTCACTCAACTTTGTCGGGGTCAGCTTTTGGCGACAGGCGGCAACAGGGCCTGCAGCGCCTCGGCGCGGGTCCGCAGGCTGGCCGGGGTTTCGCCGTCATTGGCGATCATGTCCAGCCACTGTCGCGTGGCCACCGGGTTATTGGCACGCCAGGCCGACAGCGCCAGCAATTCGCGGGCGGAATGGCGGTAGGTGCCGGTGATGGTGGTCGCCTGCTCGAGTCGCGGCAGCAGCGCATCATAGGCCGTGGTTTCCATCAGCAGCGCGCCGGCCCGAATCCTGGCCAGATCCTGTTCGGTGATGGCGACGCCGCGGTCGGCGGCGATCTCGTCATACATCTTCACGGCGGCGACGGGATCGCGCGCGGCGGCGGCGGCCGCGGCGCGCAGCCGCGCCAGAGTGCGGTAGCCGGCTGGCGCCTCGGCGGCGAGCTTGCTGAAAGCCGCTTCGGCTTCGGCATGCTTGCCCTGTTCGGACAGGTCGGCCGCGCGATCAAACGCCGCGCCGGCCTCGGCGGATTTCTTGCCCTCGAGATAGCTGTAGGCGCGCCAGCCGCCAACACCGACCACGATCAGAATCGCGACGGCCATGATCAGCAGCGAATAGCGGTCCCAAAGGTTCTTGAGCCGCTCGCGACGCAGGTCTTCATCAACTTCGTTAAAGAGTTCAGACACTTAAGGGCATCCCGTCAAAACTTGGCCGCGCTCGACCCCGAGCGGCGCCGGACCGGTGGCCCCGGCATGGCGGCGGCGATACCCTAGCGTTATGGCAGCCACAAGGCAAAGCCAGCGCGATCAAGGCGTTAACGCGACCGGCTCACCAGGCCCCGGAGCGAAGGATGAGCCTAGCCGCCGAAGCCGCCGCCCGAGCGCCCATTGGCATTTTCATTGGCGCTGTTGGAGCCGGAAGCCGAATTGGCATTGTTGCCGCCCAGAGCGGCATTGCCGCGCGCGGCGTCGAACGGGCTGGCGACCGACCCAGGCTGAACGATCTGCTGCGCGGGCTTGCGGTGCTTCTTGATCGGCGCGGACTCCGCCGCGCAGTTCCCGACGACGATCGCGGCGACAATCGCCGCTCCCACCTGAAATTTCATGGCGTGCTCCCTTGGGTCCATCCGCACTCTACACCGCGGAAGCCGGTAAATTCCTTCACGGCTGCGTCAGCGCCGGTCAGCCCTTCGGCTTGGCGCCGTAGACATGTTCCGGCCCCGGAAAGGCGCGGGAACGGACGTCGGTGGCGTAGCCTTCGATGGCGGCCTCGATCATCGGGCCGAGATTGCCGTAGCGCTTGACGAATTTCGGCACCCGGGCTGACAGGCCAAGCATGTCTTCCAGCACCAGCACCTGACCATCGCAAGCGACGGAAGCGCCGATGCCGATGGTCGGGATCGCAATAGTCTCGGTGATTTTTCGCGCCAGCGGCTCGGCGACCGCCTCGATTACCACCGCGAACGCGCCGGCCTGTGCCACGGCGATGGCATCGTTCTGAATCGGGCCACCCGCATTTTCGCCGTGAGCCAGCGCCTCGGCCTCGGCGCGGCCCTGCGAGCGGAACGAGCCCAGCGTGTTGATCGACTGCGGCGTGAGACCGATGTGGCCCATCACCGGAATGCCCCGCTCGGTGAGAAAGGCGATGGTCTCGGCCATCCGCGCGCCGCCTTCCAGCTTCACCGCGCCGCAATGCGTTTCCTTGAGAATCCGCGCGGCGGAATGAAACGCCTGCTCCTTCGAGGCCTCATAGGAGCCGAACGGCATGTCGACCACGACCAGTGCGAGCTGCGAGCCGCGCATCACCGCGCGGCCCTGCAGGATCATCATCTCCAGGGTCACGGGGATCGTGGTCTCGAAGCCGTGCATCACATTGCCGAGCGAGTCGCCGACCAGGATGACGTCGCAATAGCGATCGACCAGCGCCGCGGTATGCGCGTGATACGAGGTCAGCATCACGATCGGTTCGCCGTTCTTGCGCGCGAAAATATCCGGCGCCGTCTTGCGCCTGGTCGCTGACTGTACGGACATGTTCAAGCTCCGAAGACGGCGACGCCGATCACCACCGGATGAAACGCAAAGCCCAGCGCGAGATAGGCGACGATGCCGACCGCCACCGCGATGGCGTCATTGCCGACGCCGCCGACCGGGATCGGCGGGCTGCCCGGATCGGTGCGACGCTTCAGCGAGATGCGGTCGATCACCGCCCACGCCAGGAACGAGCCGAACAGGATGATCGAGCCGAGATCGCCATTGGCGAGAAGGTGCGCCAGCGCCCACAGCTTGACCGCGGTCAACATCGGATGTTTGACGGCCCTGTAGATGCGGCCGCGGAGATAGGCGGTGACCAGCAGGATCACCGCCGGCAGCATCAGGGCGACGGCGATATGTCGCATCGCCTTGGGCGGCGTCCAGACGTCGATCCAGCCGGTGGCACGGTAAGCGGCAAAGCCCCAGACGATCAGCGCCAGGCCAGCCACGGAGATCAGCGCGTAACCGAGCTTGTAGCCGCTCTCGCCGAAGCGCGCGATCAGCTGCGCGCGGACGTCGCGCCGGGTCGATACCAGGTGCACGCCGAGAAACAGCACGAGGCCGAGGATCATCACGCTCAGTCCCACGATATCTCCCTTCGGGCTTTGAGGCCATTTGCCGGCCTCGAATTTCCCATTATGGTCCGCCGCGAACCGGGGCCGACCTATTAGTTCCGGGTATCATTTTTAGGGGGACGGGCGCAATGCCGGGGAATCATATCGGACGGGCATGCAGGCTGGCACTGGCCGCGACGGCGCTGCTGTGGTTGCCTGTCGCGGCCCAGGCGCAGACAGGGGCTGCTCCAGTATGGCCGCCGAAGCTGGTGCGGATCATCGTGCCATTCGGCGCCGGCTCGTCGCCCGACATCATCGGCCGCGTGCTCGGCGACAGCCTGCAGGCGCGCTATCCCGCGACCAATTTCGTGATCGAGAACAAGCCCGGCGCCTCCGGAAATATCGGCACCGACGCTATCGCCAAATCGGTGCCCGACGGCAGCACGATCGGTATTTCGCTGGGCGGCCCGCTGGCCATCAACACGCTGCTGTTTGCCAGACTGGCGTACAATCCCGATACCGACCTCGCGCCGATCACCATGCTGACGCAACTGCCCAGCGTGCTCGCGGTGCCGACCTCGCTCGGCGTCAACAGCGT
>JACMOT010000154.1 GCA_014377915.1 Tardiphaga sp. | reverse complement strand
GCTATTCCGAAGCCGCCTCGGAGATCATGCCGCACGCCTGGAAGCCCGGACCGCAGATGCAGCTTCTGAAGAAGCAGCTGGATGCGTTGCAGGACGGTGCGACCATCGTGATGCTGGCGCCGCCCAATCCCTACCGCTGCCCGCCCGGGCCCTATGAGCGCGCGTCGTGCATGGCGCACGTGCTGAAGGCCAAAGGTCACACCAGGTCGAAGATCGTCATCATCGATCCGAAGGACAGGTTTTCCAAGATGGCCGTGTTCCAGGAAGGCTGGCAGAAACACTATCCCGGCATGATCGAGTGGATGGACCCGAAGATGCATGGCGGGGTGAAGTCGATCGATGCCAAGGCGATGACGGTGACGACCGATTTCGAGACCATCAAGGCCGACCTGGTCAACGTCATCCCGGCGCAGATGGCGGGCAAGGTCGCCCGCGACGCCGGCCTCACCAACCAGACCGGCTATTGCCCGATCGACGCTGCCAACATGCGGTCGGCGATCGATCCGAATATCTACGTGCTCGGCGACGCCTCGATCGCCGGCGCGATGCCGAAATCGGCTTTCGCGGCCAACAGCCAGGCCAAGGTGGTGGCGATGGCGGTGCGCGGCGAGCTGGCCGGCAGCCGTACCTTCCCGGCGCGCTATGCCAACACCTGCTGGTCGGTGATCCAGACCAATGACACGATCAAGGTCGGCGGCCGCTACGAGCCGAAGGAGGGTGCCATCGCCGAGGTCGAGGGTTTCGTCTCGAAGCCCGGCGAGGACGCCGGCGTTCGCGTGCAGACCACCGAGGAAAACATGGGCTGGTACGCCGGCATCGTCGCCGACATTTTTGCCTAATCCCAAGCGTCCGCGATGCCGTCGGCTGGTATGTGGGGATGACGACCGATATGTTCGGCTGATCCGTGATCACGGCGTGGCCGGGTGTCATTGATTTTCTGGCCGATCCGATCGATCCGCTAGATCGTCAGGCCGGCCTGGCAACCACGAAAAGAGCGGAGCATAGATGAGCGAGCACGATGTTTGGGAGACGCGTTTCGGCGGGACGGATTTCATCTTCGGCAAGCAGCCGAACCATTTTCTGGCGTCCTGCCGGCCGCTGCTGCCCGGATCGGGCAAGGCGCTTGCGATTGCCGACGGCGAGGGACGCAATGGCGTCTGGCTGGCCGAGCAGGGGCTCGACGTCGTATCGCTCGATTTTTCCGAAGCGGCGCAGGTCAAGGCCGCCTCGCTGGCCAAGGAGCGCGGCGTCGAGATCGCGTTGATCAAAGCGGACGTCCAGGCGTGGGATTATCCGGCAGACACGTTTGACGTCGTGATCGATATCTTTACGCAGTTCAGTTCGCCGGCGGGGCGCGCAGAGAAATGGCGCGGCGTCCTTCGGACCCTCAAGCCGAATGGATTGATCATCGTCCAAGGCTATACGCCAAAGCAACTGGAGTTCGGAACCGGCGGCCCGAAGATGGTCGAGAACCTCTACACCCGCGACATGCTGCAGGAGGCCTTCGGTTCGCTCCGCGACATCACCATCACGGAAGAGGAGCGCGAACTGCACGAAGGTGCTGCCCATAGCGGGATGTCGGCTGTCATCGGCCTGACCGGGCGCAAGGCTCCGTGACCGCAGGCGGCCTGCGCAGTCGGTCCGGTTGCTGCATATCAATGACGTCCTGCCGCGAGATATGATGAAAGGGGTGGCCGGCGGGTCTGTTCGAACTCGCGTCGAGGGAGAAGGGAATTACCATGATCAAGATTGCCGTGGTCGTCTGGATCGTTCTCGGCACCGCACTGGCAGGCTGCGCGCTGCTGACGGTATTGAGCGTCGATGCTCTCGCCAGCCAGGGCCTGAAGCTCATTCCGATGGCGGTCCTCGTCGGATTCCTGGCCGCCATGCCGCTGTCCTACCTGATTGCGCAAAAGATCGATGACCGCGTGAAGGCCTGACGTCTCACGGAGGGATACCGACATGGGTGAGACCATTATCACGGGGCCGCTCTATGCGCCGCGCAAGAAGGTCTATCCGCAAGCGGTCCACGGCCGGTTTCGCCGGATCAAATGGGCCATTCTCGCCGTCACGCTCGGCATCTACTACCTGTTGCCCTTCGTGCGATGGGATCGCGGACCGGGATTGCCGAACCAGGCGGTGCTCGTCGATCTTCCCCACCGCCGCTTCTATTTCTTCTTCATCGAGCTATGGCCGCAGGAAGTCTATTATTTCACCGGCCTTTTGATCATCGCCGCGGTGACGCTGTTTCTCATGAACGCGGTGGCCGGCCGCATCTGGTGCGGCTACACCTGCCCGCAGACGGTCTGGACGGACCTGTTCTATGCGGTGGAACGCTGGGTCGAGGGCGACCGCCGCGAGCACATGATGACCGACAAGCGCGGCTGGACATTCACCCGGGTGCGTTAACTCGTGACCAAGCATACGCTGTGGTTGCTGATTGCATGGTGGACCGGCGGCGCCTGGGTGCTGTATTTTGCCGATGCGCCGACCCTGGTAAAAGAACTGGCCACGTTGCAGGCGCCGTTCATCGCCTATCTCTGGATCGTCATCCTGACGACCACCACCTATCTTCTCGCGGGCCACGCGCGTGAGCAGGTCTGTATCTACATGTGCCCATGGCCGCGGATCCAGGCCGCTCTGACCGACGAGTGGGCGCTCAATATCACCTATCGCCGAGACCGCGGCGAACCGCGTATGTCCGTCAAGAAGGCCGAGGCGCTTCACCAGCACGGCCAGCCGGCCGGCGACTGCGTGGATTGCCACCAGTGCATCAATGTCTGCCCGACCGGCGTCGATATTCGCGACGGCATTCAGCTCGGCTGTATCCAGTGCGGCCTGTGCATCGACGCCTGCGATCACGTCATGAGCCAGATCGGGCGCCCCACGGGGCTTATCGCCTACGATACCGATATCAATGCCGAGCGCCGCAAGGCGGGCCAGCCGCCGATCTATCGTCCGATCCGGGCGCGAACAATGTTATACGCCGCGATCATCCTGCTGGTAGCCGGCATCATGACCTATGCCCTGGTCACCCGCAGCTCGATGAGCATCAGCGCGCTGCATGACCGCAATCCGCTGGCAGTGGTTTTGACAGACGGCGGCGTGCGCAATGGCTACACCGTGCGACTGCTCAACAAGAGCGGCGTGGGACGTTCCTTTGCCATCGCGGTTACCGGTCTTCCGGGCGCCATCGTCAGGGCCTCAGGCATTGATCCAGCGGCGGATGGACAGCTGATCGTCGAAGTGGGTCAGGACCAGACCAGAGAGGTGCGGATTTCCGTGCAGGTTCCGCAGGAACTGGTGCCGGTCGCGGCCGTCTCGATCGCCATCCAGGCGACCGACGTCGCGACAGGGCAGGTCGCCAGCGTGGCGGACCATTTCATGCCGGGCAATCGATAGGCCGAAGGTCGGCGATCGAGATGCCGTCTTCGCGCGTTGATGGCTTGCGAGACGCTGGTCTAGCGCTGCAATCCGATGCGGGGAGAAGGATGGATGTCAGGGCGAATAGCTGATTCCTCCGTATCGGCTTCGTGCTCGACGCCGAGAAAATTGGCGCGATCGCGATTCCTGAAGGCGCCGCGCGTGCCCTCGAACTCCCGCTCCGAACGATGCCCTTTCTCCCGGTCGGGCCCAAATCGTCGCTCGAGAGATTCGGCGGCCGCAAGACTCAGGGTGCTGACGACGATGATCGGGCAAATAAGATATGTCATTTTCATTTGCCCGACTCCCTTTCTGCAACTCTTATTCCCGCCGCTTTCGACAAGCGAACACTTCCGCTGAAAATGAGCAAAACTACGACGCTTCAATCGCATCTCCGCGTGCCTCTGGCGCTCATACTGCATTTCGAGCGGTGGCGTAACCGTGCAGCTTCGGCGTTACCCCCGGGTCTTGAGGGGCGCTCTGCGACGCCGGCTGGCGCGGTGCGGTATTGCGCTGGTTGAAATTCTAGGCTTTTTAACAAATCGATTCTGGAAATCAGGCGACCCGCGCTGACCTCGGGGAGCGGAGCTACCGAAGGCGCGAAAGCAGTGCAGACAATTTCGCACGCGAGTGGTGCCGCAGCGCGACTTGACTGGCCCGAATACCCCACTGGAGCGAGCCGTCCTGGCGTCGTGATGGGCTTCAGTCCTGGATCTGCACAACTTGGCTCGAAAGTGGGGAACCAGAGTATCCCGCCACACAGGGACCGATAATGACGAAAAGCGCCTTGCGATGATGGATGTTCTCAACCTGGCGCTGCCGTATTTCGGGTTGATCTTCATCGGCTTTGCCTGCGGCAAGGTGAAGAGCCTGCCCGAAGCCGGCCTCGCCTGGATGAACTTCTTCCTGCTCTACGTCTCGCTGCCCGCGC
>JACMOT010000153.1 GCA_014377915.1 Tardiphaga sp. | reverse complement strand
GCGTCGATCAGTGCCTGTACCTGCGCGACCCGATTGGACATGGTGGCAGCCTCCCGCTTGTAGACGCCGGTGATGGATTTGATTTCCGCCCGATGCCGGCCATAGACCTTCTCCAGCGCGTCGGAGATTTCTCCGACGGTGGATTTTGCCCGCGCGGCGTCGATCGCCAGCGCCAGCAGGTTGCCATTGCCCTCGCTGGCCGCGCGCGTCAGCGCATGTAGCGCCGCATCGACATCGGCCTGGCTGCGTTCCTTCTTCAGTCGCGCCAGCTTGTCGATCTGCATCCGCCGCACGATGGAGTTCTCCACCTTCAGCACGTCGAGCGGCGCCTCATCCACCGGCTTATACTTGTTGACGCCGATCACGGCCTGGCGGCCGGCATCGATCCGCGCTTGTGTCTTGGCAGAGGCTTCCTCGATCCGCAGTTTCGGCACGCCGGCCTCGATCGCCTTGGCCATGCCGCCCAGCGCCTCGACTTCCTGGATGTGGCCCCACGCCTTGGCGGCGAGCTCCTGCGTCAGCCGCTCGACGTAATAGGAGCCACCCCAGGGATCGATGATGCGGTTGGTGCCGCTCTCCTGCTGCAGGAACAATTGCGTGTTGCGGGCGATCCGCGCCGAGAAATCGGTCGGCAGCGCCAGCGCCTCGTCGAGCGCATTGGTGTGCAGCGACTGGGTATGGCCCTGGGTCGCGGCCATCGCCTCGATCGTGGTGCGCATCACGTTGTTGTAGACATCCTGCGCGGTCAGCGACCAGCCTGAAGTCTGACAATGCGTGCGCAGGCTCAGCGACTTTGGATTTTTCGGATTGAACTGGGTCAGCAGTTTTGCCCACAAAAGCCGCGCTGCGCGCATCTTGGCGACTTCCATGAAGAAGTTCATGCCGATAGCCCAGAAGAATGACAGCCGTGGCGCGAAGTGATCGACGTCGATGCCGGCGGCCAGGCCAGCGCGCAGATATTCGACGCCGTCGGCCAGTGTGTAAGCGAGCTCCAGATCCTGCGTCGCGCCGGCTTCCTGCATGTGATAGCCGGAAATCGAGATCGAATTGTACTTCGGCATCTTTTGCGATGTGTACGCAAAAATATCCGAGATGATCCGCATCGAGGGCGTCGGCGGATAGATGTAGGTGTTGCGCACCATGAACTCTTTCAGAATGTCGTTCTGAATGGTACCGGTGAGTTTTTCCGGCGGCACGCCCTGTTCTTCGGCGGCGGCGACGAACAGCGCCAGGATCGGCAGCACCGCGCCGTTCATGGTCATCGACACGCTCATCTGGTCGAGCGGAATGCCGGAGAACAGCGTGCGCATGTCGTAGATCGAATCGATCGCGACGCCGGCCATGCCGACATCGCCGGAGACGCGCGGATGATCGCTGTCATAGCCGCGATGGGTCGCGAGATCGAACGCGACCGACAATCCCTTCTGACCGGCGGCGAGGTTGCGGCGATAAAAGGCGTTGGAATCCTCGGCGGTGGAGAAGCCGGCATATTGCCGGATCGTCCAAGGCTGGTTGACATACATGGTCGGGTAGGGGCCGCGCACGAAAGGCGCGATGCCGGGCCAGCTGTCGAGAAAATCGATGCCCTCCAGATCGGCTTCGCTATAGCCGGGCTTGACCAGAATGCCCTCGGGCGTCAGCCACGGCTCGCCGCGCGACGGTGCTGCGGTTGCGCTGCTTCTGGCGAAGGCGATGTCGGCGAAAACGGGAATCTTGCTCATGTCATTAAGCCCTGGAGTAGCCATTTGAGATCGTTTCCCGGACGCGCCGCGGCGTGAAACGCTGCTGCGCAGATCCGGGATCCCGGTCTCTGTTAAAGTAACCGGGGCCCCGGATCTGCGAAGCAACACTGCGTGTTGCATCGCGTCCGGGGAACAGAGTGTCTGTCATCTCAATCATGATCCGGGTTCTGATAGCTGAACACTTCGGCCAGTCGTTCGGGACCGTAATTCTGCAGCGTGGTCTTGCTCGGCAGATTTGCGACATGGCCGACCCAGCCAAGACGAGACTCGGTGCCGAATTGCGACGTCGGCACCACCCGGTCGGGCCGATCGAAGGCGCCGGTCATGATTTCGATCCCGGTGCCGCCGACGCGGCGATAGCTCAATGGCGTGCCACAGGCCGCGCAGAAATCGCGCTCCGCGATCGACGAGGACCGGAACGCCGAAGGCGCGCCGCGAGTCCATGAAAAATGTTCGTGCGGAATGTCGGCCAGCGACGCGAACGGCGCGCCAGAGGCCTTCTGGCACATCCGGCAATGGCAGATGCTGACGCGCGTCGGCGCCGCCGACAACGCAAAACGGATGGCGCCACACTGGCAGCCGCCGGTCAACATCGGTTTGCCCGCCATGGCCAATGCTCACTCCATCATGCCGTAGGCTGCCACCAGCATCGCCAGCGCATCAGTGCCGGCAAAGATGAAATCCCGCACGCCGGATGCGCGCAAGCCGGCTTCCATCTCGCCGGGCTTGCCGGCCAGATAGATATGTTTGGCGCCGGCGCCCTGCAGGGCTCTTGCCGCTGCTTCGGCATGGACCGGATAAAGCTTGTCGGACGAGCACAGGCAGACGAACGCCGCACCGGAGGCCTTGAAGGCCTCCGCAAGCGCGGTGGGCTCGGAAAAACCCTCGGTGTCGACGGCCTCGATGCCGCCGGTTTCGAAGAAGCTCTTGGCAAAGCTTGCCCGCGCGGTGAAGTCGGCGGCGGTGCCGAGATTGGCGAGGAACATCTTTGGCCGCGCGCCCTTGCGCGCCAGGATGTGGTCGGACTTGTCGCGCAACGCCTCGAACGGCACCGCCAGCCGGATCGGCTCCAGCGCGTTGAACTTGATCTTGTCCTTGCCATAAGGCCTGGCCGGCACCGGCTTGACCTTCAGCACGCTGGCGCGGGGCTCGTGCAGATTGGGGAATTCGGAGGCTCCGGTCAGCACCTCGCGGCGCTTCGCGATGCTGGCCTGGCGGGCTTTTCGCGTGGCGGCGATGCGCGGCTGGATCAGATTGTTGCCGAGCGCTGGGAAGGCGCCGCCGTTCTTTTCGATGTCCTGGAACTGGGCCCACGCAGCCTCGCACAATTCCAGCGTCAGCGCCTCGATGCCACCGGCGCCGGCGGCGGGGTCGGACACTTTGGCGAGGTTGGCTTCTTCCAGCAGCACCAGCTGGGTATTCCGCGCGGCACGGCGCGCAAAGGCGTCGGGCAGGCCGAGCGCCAGCGTATGCGGCAGCACGCAGATCGCATTGGCGCCGCCGAGGCCGGCCGAGAAGGTCGCGACCGTGGCGCGCAGCAGGTTCACGTAAGGATCGCGCTGGGTCAGCATTCGCCACGCGGTATCGGCGGCGATGAACAGCGGCTTCGGCTTCACCCCGCAGCTCTCCTCGATCCGCGCCCATAGCAGCCGCAGCGCGCGGAATTTCGCCAGCGTCAGAAACTGGTCGGCATCGGCGGAGAGCCGCGCATAGATCATGCTGCGGGCGGTCTCGACCGGGATATTGGCGTCCTCCAGCGCGCGCAGATAGGACACCGCCACCGCCAGCACCCAGGACAGCTCCTGGACCTCGGAGCCACCGGCGTCGTGGATGATGCGGCCGTCGGCGACCGCGAACGGTCCCTTGAAGCCGGCAGCCGCGAGCTTCTTGATTGCCTCGGTGACGGGAGGGGCCATCTCCCACCAATTATAGGCGCTTTGGCCCCACACGGCGGTGGCGCCGATCGGATCGTAGCCGAAACGGATGTCGCATTTGGCCGGATCGATCTCTTTCCTGGCGATGTAATCGGCGAGATGCAGCGCGGCCATCCGCGATTGCGGGCCGGCCTGCAGCTCCAGCGCGATGCCGGCGTCGATGAAGACGCCGTCGAGCAGTTTCGCAATTGATTCGGGGGTGGCTTCGAGTCCGAAGCCGCGCGCGCCGTTGGCGCCCTGGAATACCAGCGTCAGTCCAGTGGCGCCGTTTTCCAGATCGTGCAGCGCCTGCGCGTTCGCCTTGGCGGCATCGGGATGATCGATGCGCTGCATGATCTGCCAGGGCGCGCCGGCAGCGCGGCCGGCGATCGGCGCGGCGTGATGTGCACGCGGGTAGATCGGCTGCAGCTTGATGCCGTCATAGGTCTTGCTGACCAGTTTCTCGAACGGCGCGCCCTTCAGCACGCCATCGACCAGCTTGCGCCAGTCGTCGTGGCTGGCGGGCGCGAAATCCGCGGCAAGCCGCAGGTCGTCGATCGCAGTCGGCATTAAAAACGTCACTCCCGGGCCTTGCTTCGTGGTTACCCGGAAAATGCCACGTAGCGGGGGGGAAGCCAATGGGGTTCGGCATGGCCGCGGTTCGTGCCCCGGACACCGGCTCGCGTCGCAGTACGGCTGTCCACCGTCGTCCCGGCGAAGGCGGGACGACCAAGCGAGATTAGCGAATTAGGCCAGATCCGGCAGCCGGGTGATTCCTTCGGTCGATAGCCGCTGCAGCCAGTCGCGGGCCGACTTGCCCGCAATCAGCCGTTCCGGCGCGATTTCGGCCAGCGGCATCATGACGAAGGCGCGCTCGGTGGCGCGGGGGTGGGGCAGCATCAGTTCCGGCTTGGCAATCTCGACGTCATCATAGGCGATGATATCGATATCGAGCGGTCGCGGCCCCCACAGGATTTCGTTGGCGCGGCTGCGGCCGAATTTCTGTTCGATCCGGTGCAGCGTGAACAGCAGCGCATGTGGATCAAGCTCGGTCTCGATCTCGACCACGGCGTTGATGTAATCGTCCTGCGGCACACCGCCGACCGGGGGCGTCACGTAATCCGACGAGCGCGCGATCAGCGCGGCCTGGGTCATGCCGCAAATATTCGAGATCGCCTTGCGAAAGGTTTCGCGGACGTCGCCGACATTGCCGCCCAGCGAGAGGATGATGCTGGCCATGTTCTAGGCCCGGGCTCGCGTCAGGATCACGCCGACATCGTCGAAGATGGCGGCGATCGGCGCGTGCGGCTTGTGGACGGTGACCTTGATGATGCTGATCTTCGGGAACGCGGCGAGCACCGCTTCGGCGACGGCGCCGGCCGCGCGCTCCACCAGCTTGTAATTGGCGTCCTTGAAGGCGGCGGTCGCGGTGGCCACCACATTGGCATAGGAAACCGTATCGGACAGCCGATCACTGCGCGAGGCTTCGGAGATGTCCGCGGTCAATTCGAGATCGATGATGAAACGCTGGCCAACATGGCCTTCGTGATCGAGCGCGCCGTGGTGGGCGTGGATCGAAACGCCAGTGATGAAGATCGTGTCGCTCATTTGTTGTCCTCGATGGCCGCCATCACGCGCAGCGCCTGCACCGTCTCTAGCACATCATGCGCGCGGATGATGCCGGCGCCACGTTGCGCCGCCAGCAAATGCGCGGCGATCGAGCCGCCAAGGCGCCGCGGCGGTTCGGAAGCCACGACCGTCGAAATGAATTTCTTGCGGGATGCGCCGACCAGTATCGGCAGGCCAAAGCCGTGCAACTCGGTCAGCCGCGCCAGCGCCGCCATGCTTTGCTCTGGCGTCTTGCCGAAGCCGATGCCGGGATCGAGCACCAGGTTGCGCGCGGCGACGCCCGCTCTGGCCGCGATGGCAAGCGAGCGGTCAAAAAAGCTCTTGATGTCCTCGACGATATCGATGGTGGCATCGATCGTCTCGCGATTGTGCATCACGATGACCGGCGCATCGTAATCGGCGATGACGCGCGCCATCTCGGGATCGCGCTGAAGGCCCCATACATCGTTGGCGATGCTGACGCCGGCACCAAGCGCCCGTGCCACCACGGCCGCCTTCATGCTGTCGATCGAGACCGCGGTGCCGAGCGCCACGATACCGGCGAGAACAGGGCTCAGGCGCTGCCATTCCTGTTCGGCGGTGATCGGCTGCGCGCCGTAGGGGCGGGTCGATTCCGCGCCGATATCGATGATGTCGGCGCCGTCGGCGACCATCCGAAGCGCCTGCGCCTGCGCCGCGTCCGGCGAAATGAACTGGCCACCGTCGGAAAAAGAATCCGGCGTGACGTTGAGGATTCCCATTACCGCGGCGCACGGACGCGACAGCAGCGCCGCCAGCACCGGGTGGGTTGACACGGGATGTGCGGGGCCAAGGCTCATGCCGTCGCTTTGCGCGACGGTATGCGGAGAGTCAAGATTGTCGCTTCGTCATTCCGGGGCGCGTTTCAGTCGGAGGAAGCGCTAATCTGGAATCCCGAGATGTTCTCGACTCGCCGAGATTACGGGTTCGCTCGCGGCAAGCCGCTCGCGCCCCGGAACGACAGCTTGATCAATACGTGATCCTGAGCGGCAGCTGGCGTGCTTTCTCGATCAGCTGTTCGACGGATTTTTCCGACGGCATCACCTGGACCAGTCGGC
>JACMOT010000152.1 GCA_014377915.1 Tardiphaga sp. | reverse complement strand
TATACGGACTACCCGACGCTGGCCGAAGTCAAGCAGGCGGCGGAGTAGCACGCCGCGGTATCCACGTCGTTGCGAGGTCAGGGAAAGCCAATTGGCTTTCCCCTTGACGAAGCGTCGCGGCAATCCAGAGAGCCACAAGCAAGAACTGGATTGCTTCGTCGCAAGGGCTCCTCGCAATGACGACAGTAATAAAAGGCCGGGATCACTCCCGGCCTTTTGCTTATTCGTCGTTCGCCTCAGTTCGCCGCGCGCTTCTGCGGCGGCGACGCCGGCCACGATTTGATCAGCGTGTCGTAGTCGATCGTCTCGCCCTTCGGCTTCTCATTGGCCAGCTTGCGCTGCGGCGCGATGTTGCCGTCCTTGGCGGATTTGGCGTACCAGTATTCCGCCGTCTCCTTCTTGTTCAGCTTCGGTCCGCAATCGCCCTGAACTTTCGATCGTTCAAGTCGCTCGAGCACCGAATCCTGCGCCGCCGCCAGCGAATCCATCGCCGCCTGCGGGGTCTTCGCACCGGACGACGCATCGCCGATGTTCTGCCACCACAGCTGCGCCAGTTTCGGATAGTCCGGGATGTTGTTGCCGGTCGGCGACCACTGCACGCGGGCCGGCGAGCGATAAAACTCGACCAGACCGCCGAGCTTCGGCGCACGCTCGGTGAACGACTTGTCCCAGATATCGGACTCACGGATGAAGGTGAGACCGACATGGCTCTTCTTCAGGCTCACCGTCTTCGAGGTGATGAACTGCAGATACAGCCATGCCGCCTTGCGGCGGTCCGCCGGCGTCGACTTCAGCAGGGTTGCCGAACCGACGTCCTGATAGCCGAGCTTCATACCTTCTTTCCAGTACGAGCCATGCGGCGACGGCGCCATCCGCCACTTCGGCGTACCGTCATCGTTCATGACTGCGAGGCCCGGCTTCACCATGTCGGCGGTGAAGGCGGTATACCAGAACACCTGCTGGGCCACGTTGCCCTGCGCCGGCACCGGACCGGATTCCGAGAAGGTCATGCCCTGCGCCTGCGGCGGGGCATATTTCTTCATCCAGTCGAGATATTTGACGATCGAATAGACGGCCGCCGGACCGTTGGTGTCGCCACCGCGTTCGACCGACGAGCCGACCGGACGGCAGCCTTCCATGCGCACGCCCCATTCATCAACGGGGAGGCCGTTCGGAAGCCCCTTGTCGCCATTGCCGGCCATCGACAGCCAGGCGTCGGTGAAACGCCAGCCCAGCGACGGGTCCTTCTTGCCATAGTCCATGTGACCATAGACCTTGACGCCGTTGATCTGCTTGATGTCGTTGGTGAAGAACTCGGCGATGTCCTCATAGGCCGACCAGTTCACCGGGACGCCGAGATCATAGCCGTATTTGGCCTTGAACTTCGACTTGTACTCGGGATTGGCAAACCAGTCGTACCGGAACCAGTAAAGGTTGGCGAATTGCTGGACCGGAAGCTGGTACAGCTTCTTGTCCGGCCCGGTGGTGAAGGAAGTGCCGATGAAGTCGCTGAGATCCAGGCTGGGATCGGTGACGTCCTTGCCTTCGCCGGTCATGTAGTCGGACAGCGCGATGGTCTGGCCATAGCGGAAATGCGTGCCGATCAGATCGGAATCATTGATCCAGCCGTCATAGACATTCTTGCCGGACTGCATCTGGGTCTGCAGCTTCTCGACCACATCGCCTTCCTGCAGCAGATCGTGCTTGAGCTTGATACCGGTCAGTTCCGAGAACGCCTTGGCCAGCGTCTTGGATTCATATTCATGCGTCGTCAGCGTCTCGGAGACGACATTGATCTCCATGCCCTTGAACGGCTCGGCGGCTTTCGCGAACCACTGCAGTTCCTTGAGCTGGTCGGCCTTGGACAGCGTCGAGGGCTGGAATTCGGTGTCGATCCAGCGTTGCGCGGCGGCATCGTCGGCCAAGGCCGGCGCGGTCATCGTCAGCGACGCCGCGATCAGCGCCGCCGAACTGGTCATCGTCATCAGGCGCGCCGTGGATGCACGCCCGCCTTGTCTCGTCAGGTGCTTCATTGCTTCCTCCGTTGTCGTTGCAGCCCCGGGTTGCTCCCGGGCCTGGTCTTCTTCGCCTGTCAGACCGTGCGAAAGAGCGCCGCGCCCGTGCCAAACGAAATCAGTGTCGCGAGCCACAGGCTCGAGATTTCAATTGCCTCCTCGCCGACCGGCAGTGTCGTGAGCGCATCGGTACCGATGAAGCCGATCCACAGCAGATGAATGATGGCCGCCGTGATCAGCGAGACAAACAGCCGGTCGCCGCGCGTGGTCGGAATGCGCAGGATCCCGACGCGCTCGGCCTCGGGATAAGCGACCGCCAGCCAGGTCATCGTGCCCAGCGTCATCGCCAGCAACGCGAAGAAAATCGCCGTCGGCAGCGTCCAGGCCATCCATGCAATGTTTTCCATGGCTACAGGCTCCCGCGACCGTCATTGCGAGGAGCACTTGCGACGAAACAATCCAGTGCTTCCTTGCCGCTCTGGATTGCCGCGTCGCTTCGCTCCTCGCAATCTCGGGGGCAAGGTCGGTGCATCAACATTTCTACACCCTCCCCAGCGCAAAACCGCGCGCGATATAGTTGCGGACGAACCAGATCACCAACGCGCCGGGGATGATGGTGAGCACGCCGGCGGCGGCGAGCAGACCCCAGTCCATGCCGGCGGCGGAGACGGTGCGCGTCATCACCGCCGAGATCGGCTTGGCATTTACCGACGTCAGCGTTCGCGCCAGCAGCAATTCGACCCAGGAGAACATGAAGCAGAAGAACGCCGCCACGCCGATGCCGGAGGCGATCAGCGGCACCAGGATCTTGACGAAGAATTTTGGAAAAGAATAGCCGTCGAGGAACGCGGTCTCGTCGATCTCGCGCGGCACGCCAGAGACAAAGCCCTCCAGAATCCACACCGCCAACGGCACATTGAAGAGGCAGTGTGCCAGCGCCACCGCCCATGGCGTATCGAACAGGCCGATCGCCGAATACAGATTGAAGAACGGCAGCGCGTAGACGGCCGGCGGCGCCATCCGGTTCGACAGCAGCCAGAAGAACAGATGCTTGTCGCCGAGAAAACGGTAGCGCGAGAACGCGTAGGCCGCCGGCAGCGCGAAGGAAATCGAGATCACGGTGTTGATGACGACGTATTTCAGCGAGTTGATGTAGCCGGAATACCAGCTCTCGTCGGTGAAGATGCGGGTGTAGTTCTCCAGCGTCGGCAGATGCGGCCACAGCGTCATGGTCGAGACGATCTCGCCATTGGTCTTGAAGCTCATATTGACGAGCCAGTAGATCGGCAGCAGCAGGAAGATCAGATAAACCGACAGGATCAGGCGTCGACCGGGGATCGAATGCATCAGGCGGCTCCCTCGTGCGGCCTGCGCTCGGCGCCGGCATTGGTCATCACGGTGTAGAACACCCAGCACACGGTGAGGATGATCAGATTGTAGACCAGCGACAGCGCCGCGGCCTTGCCGAGGTCGAACTGGCCGAGCGCGATCTTGACCAGTTCGATCGAGACGAAGGTGGTGGAATTGCCCGGCCCGCCGCCGGTCACCACGAAGGGTTCGGTATAGATCATGAAACTGTCCATGAATCGCAGCAATACGCCGATCAGCAGCACACGGTTGAGCTTCGGCAACTGGATCGCCGTGAATACCGCCCAGCGTGAGGCGCCATCGATCTGTGCCGCCTGATAATAGGCGTCAGGGATCGACTTCAACCCGGCATAGCACAACAGCGCGACGAGGCTGGTCCAGTGCCAGACATCCATCACGATCACCGTGGCCCAGGCGTCGAATTCATTGGAGACGTAATTATAATCGATCCCGATATGGTTCAGCGTATAGCCGAGCAGGCCGATGTCCGGCCGGCCGAAAATCTGCCAGATGGTGCCGACCACGTTCCATGGAATTAGCAATGGCAGCGCCATGATCACCAGGCAGGCGGCAACCCGCCAGCCATCACGCGGCATCGACAGCGCGACGATGATGCCGAGCGGCACCTCGATGGCCAGAATGATCGCCGAGAAAGCCAGATTGCGCCACAGCGAGGCGTAGAAGCGACCGCCGAGATCGCTGGACGGATCGAGCAGTTCCTTGAACCAGCCGGCGCCGTTCCAGAAAAACTGGTTGTTGCCGAACGTGTCCTGGATCGAATAGTTGACCACGGTCATCAGCGGCAGCACGGCCGAGAACGCCACGACCAGAAACACCGGCAGCACCAGGAACCAGGCCTTCTGGTTGATCGTCTTGTCCATCACGCAGTCCCTTCAACGAGATGGCTGTCGGCATAAATGTGGACCCGCGATGAATCGAACACCAGCCCAACCTCGGTGCCCGCCGGAGAAAATCCCGCCGGCACGCGCGCTGAAAACTTGGCATCTCCGACCCGAACGCGGGCAAAGCGGACGCGGCCGAGATCATCGATGCGCTCAATATGCGCCGACAAAAGCCCGGCGGCCGGCGGCTGCACATGGACGAATTCCGGACGGACCCCGACCTCGATCTTCGCACCGGGCGGCAGGTGGTCATAGCTGCGCCGCAGCGGGATATTGTGGCCACCGACCACGGCCTCGCGGCCGCGAACATCCGCCGACACGATGTTCATGCCGGGCGAGCCTATGAAGTAGCCGACAAATGTATGCTCGGGCCGGTCGAACAATTGCTGCGGGGTGCCCGCCTGCACGACGCGGCCATCATGCATCACCACCACCGTATCGGCGAAGGTCAGCGCTTCGGTCTGGTCGTGGGTGACGTAGATCATGGTGAGGTCGAGCGCGCGGTGCAGCGCCTTCAACTTGGAGCGCAGCTCCCACTTCAGCGCCGGATCGATCACCGTCAGCGGTTCGTCGAACAGGACGGCGGCGACGTCGGAGCGCACCAGGCCACGGCCCAGCGAAATCTTCTGCTTGGCGTCGGCGGTGAGCCGGGTCGCCTTGCGGTTCAGATAGGGCGTGAGGTCAAGCAACCCCGCGATCTCGGCGACGCGTCGCTCGATTTCGGGCTTTGCCAGGCCGCGGTTCTTCAACGGGAAGGCGAGGTTCTCGCCGACCGTCATGGTGTCGTAGATCACCGGAAACTGGAACACCTGGGCGATGTTGCGCTGCTGCGTCGACAGCCGCGTAATGTCGGTGCCGTCGAACAGGATCTTGCCGCGCGACGGCGTGACAATGCCGGAGATCAAGTTGAGCAGCGAGGTCTTGCCACAGCCGCTGGGCCCGAGCAACGCATAGGCCCCGCCCTGTCGCCAGGTCATCGAGACCGGCTTCAGCGCATAGGAGTCCGGATCGGCGGAATTGCCGTCGTAGGAATGCGCGAGATCGACGAGATCGATGCGGGCCATATTTGTGATCCCTACATCGACGCCGGCGCCGCGACCAGACGGTCGGCGGCGTCGAATATAAACAGGTTATCGGGATCGAGCACCGCGTCGAGCTGATGGCCGGGCGGGAAATCATGCACGCCCTGCAGCACCGCGACCCAGTTCGACGCGTCGCGCTTCAGATGAACGAAGCTTTCCGAGCCGGTGATTTCCGTCACCGTGACTTCCGCCGCGAAGGCATGACGCCCGGCGATGCCGTTGGCGACCTCGAGCTGGTGGGCACGGAAGCCGACGCGATAGGCCCCGTCATCGAGACCGGCATAGAGACCGCTGGCCGGCGCCCGGATGCCGCCGGCATATTGCACAAAGCCGTCGCGCTTCTCGATACCGACCAGATTGAGCGGCGGATCGGAGAACACTTCCGCGACGCGCAGCGTGCCCGGGTTACGATAGACGCGTGATGTATCCCCGACCTGCAGCACCTCGCCCTGCCACAGGCAGACGGTCTGGCCGCCCAGCAGCAGCGCTTCCGACGGCTCGGTGGTCGCGTAGACGAAGATGGCGCCGGAGGCCTCGAAGATGCGCGGCAATTCGGTGCGCAATTCCTCGCGCAGCTTGTAGTCGAGATTGGCGAGCGGCTCGTCGAGCAGCACCAGATCGGCGCCCTTGACCAGCGCGCGGGCGATCGCGGTGCGCTGCTGCTGGCCGCCGGACAATTGCAGTGGCAACCGGTCGAGATAGGGCTCGAGCTTCAACAGTTTCGCCGCGTCGCGGACGCGGCTTTCGATCTCGGCCTTCGGCTTGCCCTGCACGCGCAGCGGCGAGGCGATGTTCTCGTACACCGTGAATGAGGGGTAGTTGATGAACTGCTGATAGACCATCGCCACCGAGCGCTTGCGCACGTCGAAGCCGGTGACATCCTTGCCATCGACCAGCACACGGCCGGTGGTCGGCTTATCAAGCCCCGCGAGCAGCCGCATGATCGAGGTCTTGCCGGCCAGCGTCGGGCCGAGCAGGACGCTGAGCGTGCCCCGCTCCAACGTCAGCGAGACGTCGCTAATCATTGCGACGCCATCAACCGATCGCGAAACATGATCGAGGGTGACGCTCATGGCTGCGCTCCAGCGGCAACCACCGGATCGGCGGCCTGAAAATGATGGGCCGCGATCCATACTTCGAGCGCGGCGACGGCAGCGGGCGACATCCGCAGGCCAAGCTTGGAGCGACGCCAGACAATATCATCGGCCGTGACGGCAAATTCGTTCGAGATCAGATATCTTACTTCGCGTTCGGTCAGCGTAGCGCCGAATGACTGGCCGAGATCGGCGAGCGTCTTCGCCTGCCCCAGCATTTTTGCCGCCAGCGTGCCGTAAGCATGGACAAGCCGATCGGAATGCGCGGGCGTCAGGAACGGATAGTCGCGCCGCAGATCCGCGATCAACGCCTCCACGGCGGAGACGCCAAAATCGCCGCCGGGCAATGTGGCTCTCGCGGTCCAGCCCTCCGACGCCTTGGTCCCTTTCAGCCAGGGCGCCAGCTTCTGCAGCGCCTCCTCGGCGAGGCGGCGATAGGTGGTGATCTTGCCCCCATAGATCGACAGCAACGGCACGCCGCCCGGCAGATCAAGCTCGAACACGTAGTCACGGGTGGCGGCCTTGGCGTCGCTGGCGCCGTCATCATAGAGCGGGCGGACACCGGAATAGGTCCAGACGATGTCTTCGGACTTCACGGGTGTAGCCAGATATTCGCTGACCGATTTGCAGAGATAATCGATCTCGCCAGCTGAGATCTTCACCTCGGAGGGATCCCCCTGATAATCCAGGTCGGTGGTGCCGATCAGCGTGAAGTCATCCTGATAGGGAATCGCGAACACGATGCGGCCGTCGGCATTCTGGAAGATGTAGGCGCGGTCATGGTCGTAGAGTTTTGGCACCACGATGTGCGAGCCCTGCACCAGTCGCACCTTGGCACGGGCATTGACGCCGGCGCCGGTCGCCAGAATGTTCTCGACCCAGGGGCCGCCGGCATTGACCAGGGTCCGCGCACGAATGGTGCTGCGCTGGCCATCGGCCGCCTGCACGGAGACCTGCCAGACGCCATCGATCTGGCGGATCTCGGTGGCCCGGGTGCGGGTACGGATCACGGCACCACGGTCGGCGGCATCGCGCGCGGTCAGTACGACCAGGCGGGCATCATCGACGAAGCAGTCGGAATATTCGAAGCCGCGCTTGAACCGGCCGGGCGCCAGCGGCTTGCCCAGTTTATCGTGCGCGAGATCCAGCGTCCGTGTCGCCGGCAGCAGCTTGCGGCCGCCGATATGGTCGTAAAGAAACAGGCCAAGGCGCAGCAGCCAGGCCGGCCGCAGGCCGGCGTGGTGCGGCAGCACGAAGCGCAGCGGGCGGATGATGTGCGGCGCCATCTGCCACAGGATTTCGCGTTCCAGCAGCGCATGGCGCACCAGCTTGAAATCGTAATATTCCAGATAGCGCAGGCCACCATGCACAAGCTTGGTCGACCACGACGATGTGCCACTGGCCAAGTCGTTCATTTCGCAAAGGAAAACAGAATTTCCACGCCCTGCGGCGTCACGTGCGATGCCGCAGCCATTAACGCCGCCGCCAATGATCGCAAGGTCAAAAATGGGACCCACCCCGAACTCCCTCTGCGCCAACTGGTGTGGCGCCTTCCATGAAAGGACGCGCCACCTTCGCTTTGTAGCGATTTGGCTTTCGAGTTTCATTAAATCACAACCAAAAACGAAAGCAACTGGCGTTTTAATTGGCTAGCGCGCTCGGAATGGAATCGGCGCCGTTTCCGGGTCGTCGCTCTCGCCGGCTGCGGGCGGCATCGCCTCGATTACCTGGATTCCCCGGCTTTGGCAGATCGCCCGCAGTCCGGCCGGCAATGGCGCGTCGGTGACAAAGGTCTGGATCTGGCTGAGATGGGCGATGCGGACCGCCGCGGTTCGCCGCAATTTTGTGCTGTCAGCCACCAGCATTACCGAGCGGGCATTGGCGATGATCGCCTGTGCGGCCTGAACCTCGCGGTAGTCGAAATCCAGCAGCGCGCCCTCGCCGTCAATCGCCGAGGCGCCGATGATGGCGTAATCGACCTTGAACTGACCGATCAGGCTGATGGCGGTGGAACCAATCACGGCGCCATCGCTCCGCCGAACCGTGCCGCCGGCGACGATCACCTCGATGCGCGGATGCCGGTACAGCATCATCGCGACGTTGAGATTGTTGGTGATCACCAGCAGATCCTCATGCGCGGTCAGCGCGCCGGCGACTTCCTCGGTGGTGGTGCCGATGTTGATGAACAGCGACGAGCCGTTGGGAATTTGAGCCGCAGCGGCGATGCCGATCGCCTTCTTCTCGTCGGCAGCGACGAAGCGTCGGGCTTCGTAGGCAAGGTTTTCGACACCGGAGGCGATAATGGCGCCGCCATGGATCCGGGTCAGCGCGCGGTGATCGCAGAGATCGTTGAGATCCTTGCGAATCGTCTGCGCCGACACCTCGAAGCGACGAGTCAGGTCTTCGACCATCACCCGGCCGAAGGCACGGGCAATGTTCAGGATTTCGGTTTGACGATGGCTCAGGCCAGTCACAGCAGCACCTCGGGTGTGGCGCCATGGTGATGCTGTTGACCGCGCGGGTCAACGCGGCAGTCCGCGCGTCGCTCAGGCGGCGGTCACCACCGGCGCCGCCGGAAACCCTTGCGACGCAAACAGGAAGGCGGCGCGCTCGGCCTCGCGGGCGTTCGCGAACAGCTGTCCTTCCATCGGGTTGAAACGGTGCGATGCGGCGAAGAACCGGTAGCCGTCGGGGTCGCGTACCACGATTCCGGCGGCCTGCTGACTGACTTCGATAATATAGGTGTCTGACATGGCGGCCCCCTTACGCAAGCAAATGCATATTCCGGGCCACCAACTGGATCAGCGGATTATGGTTCCGGAATGCTCAGGTCGTCGTTGTCGCGGCCTCGCGCCGGATCACCTGCTTCTGGCCACGATCGTCGATCGAGACATAGGTGAAATTGCCATCGGTCACCAGGATCGAATGGTTTTCATTACGACGCAAAACCCAGGCTTCGAGATGGACGGTGATCGAGGTCTTCCCCACTCGCACCAGCGTCGCATGCACGGAGACCACGTCACCGACGAATACCGCCTTGCGAAAATTCATGGCGTCGATCGCCACTGTCACCGTGCGTGACTGCGCGATCTTGGAGGCGAAGATGCCGCCGCCGAGATCCATCTGGCCGAGCAGCCAACCGCCGAAAATATCACCATTGGCATTGGTGTCCGCCGGCATGGCGAGCTGCCGGATGGTCAGGTCGCCGGAGGGTTCGTGTCCAGTCGTCGGGGCGCTTCCTGGATGTGCGTCCATCATGAGCAAAAACCCGTCGAATCCTGAATCATTTGAAGCCATCCCAGCCGGCGTCCGGCGCGAACCGGTCGCCGAATTTCACCGCCAGCGTGCGCAGCGTGGCGACGATATTCTCGGCGCCCCTTGTGCGGGCATAGTTCAGCGGACCGCCCCGGAATGGCGCATAGCCGGTACCGAAGATCATCGCGCCATCGACCACATCGGCGTTATCGACGATGCCCTCGCGCAGGCAGGCCACGCAGACATTGGACATCGGCAGCATCAGGCGATCGATCATCTCCTGGGTCGGCTTGGTGGTGACGACGGCGCCCGAGGTCTTGTCGGCCCTGCCGTCCTTCCAGCTATAAAAACCCTTGCCGGTCTTGCGGCCAAGCTCGCCCTTCGCAACCTTTTCACGTAGCCACGCCGGGGTAGGCGGCAGCAGGTCGCCGAATTTGGAGCGCAGCATGTCGCCGACCGCGAGGCAGATATCGAGCCCGACCTGGTCGGCCAGTTCGATCGGCCCCATCGGCATGCCGAACTGTTCGGCAGCGGCATCGATGGTGGTCTTGTCGATCTTCTCATCGAGCATCACCATCGCCTCCAGCATGTAGGGCGTCAGCGCGCGGTTGACGAGGAAGCCCGGCGACGACTTCACCGGCAGCGGCAACCGGTCGATGGCCCCGACAAAGGCCAGCGCCTGGGTCAGCAGGCCGGGATCGACACCGTCATGGCTGACCACCTCGACCAGCTGCAGGCGCGACACCGGGTTGAAGAAGTGCAGCCCGAGCAGCCGTTCCGGACGCGCCAGCGTGGTGCGCAGGTCTTCGAGCGGAATGCTCGACGTGTTGGTGGCGAGGATGGCGCCCGGCTTCATGCGCGGCTCGATCGACGCATAGACCTTCTGCTTCAGCTCGAGCCTTTCGCTGACCGCCTCGATGATCAGATCCGCGCTGCGGACACCCTCGGCGTCCATATCCGGGATCAGCCGGTCCAGCGCGTCGCGTACATCGGTGCGCTTTCGCAGGATCTTGCCGAACAGATCGGCGGCGCGCTTGATGGCGCCGGCGATCGGCTCCGGCTTCATGTCGCCGAGCGTCACACGAAGCCCCTGGCTGGCGCACCAGGCCGCGATGTCGCCGCCCATCGCGCCGGCACCGATGACGTGGACATGGCGGATGGCATCGCCGTTGCCGGCCAGCTTCTTCATCTGCTCGCGCAGGAAGAATACCCGGATCAGGTTCTGCGCCGCCGGCGTCACCATCAGCCCGGCGAACGACGTCTGCTCCGCGCGCAACATCGCGGCGCGATTGCCGCCATGTTTTTCCCATAGCGCGATCAGCGCATAGGGCGCGGGATAATGTTCGCGCGGCGCCGACTTGCCGACTTCGGCGACCATCCGCGAGGCGAGGATACCGCGCACCGGCGAAAAGTTGAGAATCGCATTGAGCGTTCCGGGCTTCGCGCGCCTGAGCTTGCCGAACACCGCGTCCCGCACGGCATTGCGGACATGACGCTCCTGTGTAACTGCGTCGACAAGGCCGAGCGACTTTGCCTTGCGCGCGTCGATCGTCTTGCCGGTCAGCATCAGGGTCATCGCCTGCATCGGGTTGACCAGGCTGGTGAAGCGCGCGGTACCGCCGAGACCGGGGTGCAGGCCAAGCATCACTTCGGGGAAGCCGAAGCGCGCATCCTCGATGGCAATGCGCGACTGGCAGGCCAGCGCCACTTCGAGGCCGCCGCCGAGGCAGAAGCCGTGAATCACGGCCACTGTCGGAATCTTCAGCGCTTCGAGCCGGTCGATTACCGCGTGCGCGCGGCCGATTTCGGTTTCAACAAGGCGCGCATCGGTCGCGCCGCGAAACTCGTTGACGTCGGCGCCGGCGATGAAGCCGGAGCTCTTGGCCGAACGAAGGACAAGGCCGGCGGGACGCTGCGCTTCCAGCGCGACCAGCACCGCATCGAGTTCCTCGATCACCTCCGCCGACAGCGTATTGGCGGTGGGGCCCTCGCGATCGAACAGCAGCCAGGCGATGCCATCGGCGTCGCGGGTCAGCTTGAAGTTCCTGTAGACGCCGCCTTCAGGCCGGGGCCCGAGTTCGAGCACGCGGTCGCCGAGAACGTCCATGATCTTCGAATGCATGCCGCTCCTCATAGCGCTTCGATCAGCATCGCGCCGCCCAATCCGCCGCCAATGCATTCGGTGGCGATGCCGCGTTTGCTGCCGAGCCGCTTCATCGCATTGACCAGATGCAGCACGATGCGGTTGCCGCTGCAGCCCACCGGATGGCCGAGGCTGATGGCGCCGCCATCGACATTCAGCCTGCTGCGATCGATCTCGCCGGCCGCGCCGTCGAGGCCGAGCACCTCGCGGCAGAATTTCTCGTCGTTCCAGGCTGCCAGGCAGCCCAGCACCTGGGTCGCAAACGCCTCGTTCAGTTCCCAGGTGTCGATGTCATGGATGGTGAGGTTGTTGCGCTTCAGCAGTTCGTTCGACGATAGTACGGGGCCGAGGCCCATGATGCTGGGATCGAGCGCCGACCACTGGCTGTCGATAATCACCGCCTTCGGCGTCAGGCCATGCTTCGCGACCGCCGCTTCCGAAGCCAGAATGGTCCATGACGCGCCGTCGGTGATCTGGCTGGAATTGCCGGCGGTGACCTGCCCCCAGGGACGTTCGAACACCGGTTTCAGCGAACCCAGCTTGTCGACCGACGAATCCGCGCGCACGCCGTCATCATGGTCGTAGAATTTTCCATTGCGATCGAAAGCGGTCTCGACCTCGCCTTTCAGCCAGCCCTGCGCCTGCGCGTTGGCCAGCCGCTTGTGGCTCTCCACCGCATAGGCGTCGGACTGCGCGCGCGTGATGTCGAACAGGTGCCCGACTTTCTCCGCCGTCTGTCCCATATTGAGCTCGGTGATCGGATCGGTGAGGCCGCGCTCCAGGCCGATCACCGGCTTGAAGTAAGCCGGCCGCGCTTTGGCGATCGCCGCGATCTTGCCAAGCATGCCCTTGGCCATCGCCAGACCCGCGAACCAGCGAACGCCGTTCCGCGGCCAGACCAGCGGCGCATAGCTCAGCGCCTCGGCACCACCAGCGAGGATCAGATCGGCGCTGCCTTCGCGTATATAGCGGTAGCCGGTGTCGATCGACTGCATGCCGGAGCCGCAATTGATCTGCACGGTGAAGGCGACCATGGCCTCGCCCATACCGAGCCTGAGTGCGGCGACCCGCGCCGGATTCATCTCGTCGGCGATGACGTTGACGCAGCCGAGGATGACCTGATCGAAGGCCTCCGGCGCGAACGGCTGCCGCGCCAGCAGCGGACGACCGCATTGCACGGCAAGATCGACCGGCGTGAACGGGCCGGGGCCGCTGCGCGCCTTCAGGAACGGCGTGCGGCTGCCATCGATGATGTAGACCGGACGCGCCATCAGCGTTTCGCCCCATAGCCGTGTCCCGGACACGATGCGGCGCGAAGGGCCGCTTCGCAGAGCCGGAACCGTATCAAACGCTGGTGATTTTGGCGGTCCCGGCTCTGCGGAGCAGCGCAAGGGGCGCCGCACCCGGTCCAGGACAGGTCATGAGTTACATTAGCCATCAGCTTGCCGCCCTCTGCTCGCCTAGTTCCTGGAAGAACTGGTGGACGTCGGCCGGCTTCTTATAGTGCGGAGACAGTTCTTCCGGCGCGAAGTCGTCTACCTCAATCACGGCCGCGGCAGCGGCTTGCGCGGCGGCCAATTGTTCGCCTTCGGCCTGGGTGATGACGCCCCTGGCGACGGCGTCCTTCCAGTTCTTGTGCTTCGCGGTGCGCATGCGCTTGGCAATATTCTCCGCCGATGTCACCAGCATGAACGCCTTCTCGAGACGGGCAAAACCGCGGTCGTCGTCGACATGCGCCAGGTCCGGGGTGAGGCGATCGCGCGCGGCGCCGGGCTCCAGGATCAGCAAGGCGCAGAGGCGCGTCGTCAGGTCCGACGGCCCGATTACGCGGGCGCCAGACGGCTGCACGACGAACTTCAGGAAGCCGGCGACCAAGCGATTGGGGAAATTGGCGAGAATCTCCGCGAAGCGATTCTCGATGGTCCTGAAGCCGGTGTGCATGCACCATTCCAGCACGGCGAAATCGATCTGCTGGCGGCCCTCATCCTCGAACCGCTTCAGCGCGGCGGAAAGCAAATACAGCTCCGACAGGATATCACCGAACCGCGCCGACAGCATCTCCTTTCGCTTCAACGCGCCACCCATCGTCAGCAGCGCCATGTCGGCGCATAGCGCGAAGCCGGCGGAATAGCGCGACAGTTGGCGATAGAACATCGTCGCATCGCCGGCATTGGGTGCAGGCGCCAACACGCCCTTGGTCCAGTTGCGGCCCCAGGCCCGGCACAGCGTGACGACGCTATGCCCGACATGTTTCCAGAACACCTTGTCGAACGCGTCGAGGCCGCGGCCCTTGTCGGCATCGCCCAGCGCTTTCATCTCCCGCAGCAGATAAGGATGCGCGCGGATCGCGCCCTGCCCGAACACGATCAGATTGCGCGTCAGGATATTGGCGCCCTCCACGGTGATGCCGACCGGCACCGAGCGATACAGATTGCCCATGTAGTTTTGCGGCCCGTCGATCACCGCCTTGCCGGCATGGATATCCATCGCGTCGTCGATGGCGAGCCGCATCCGCTCGGTGGCGTGCAGCTTCATGATGCCGGAAATCACCGCGGGATGGTGGCCGAGGTTGAGCGCGGTGCAGGTCATGCGGCGCGCGGCGTCGAGCAGATAGGCGGTGCCGGCGATGCGCGCGAGTGGCTCCTCGATGCCCTCGAACTTGCCGATCGGAATGTTGAACTGTTCGCGGATGCGGGCATAGGCGCCGGTGGTGCGCGCGGCATAGGCCGCGCCGGCGGCGGACAGCGATGGCAGCGAGATGCCGCGGCCGGCGGCGAGCGCGCTCATCAGCATCTTCCAGCCATGGCCGAGCCGCGCCTGGCCGCCGATGACGTAGTCCATCGGGATGAAGACATCGCGGCCCCAGTTCGGGCCGTTCTGGAACACCTGCATCGACGGCAGATGGCGGCGACCGATATCGACGCCTTCGAGATGCGACGGGATCAGCGCAACGGTGATGCCGAGCTCTTCCTGCGGACCGATCAGGTGATCGGGATCGTAGGCCTTGAAGGCGAGGCCAATCAGCGTCGCCACCGGGCCGAGCGTGATGTAGCGCTTGTGCCAGTTCAGGCGCAGGCCGAGCACTTCCTGGCCCTCGAAAGTGCCCTTGCAGATGATGCCGGTATCGACCATCGAGGCGGCATCGGAGCCGGCCTCCGGACTGGTCAGGCCGAAGCAGGGAATGTCGCGGCCATCGGCCAATGACGGCAGCCATTTCTGGCGCTGTTCGTCGGTGCCGAACGTCATCAGCAATTCGCCGGGTCCAAGCGAATTCGGCACCATCACGGTGACCGCGGCGACTACCGAACGCGACGAGACTTTTCGCACGATTTCGGAATGCGCGAAGGGCGAGAAACCGAGCCCGCCATATTGCTTCGGGATGATCATGCCGAAGAATTTTTCGCGCTTGATGTAGTCCCAGACCTCCGGCGGCAGGTCGCGCAGCTCCCAGTTGATCTTCCAGTCGTCGAGCATGGCGCACAGCGTCTCGACCGGCCCGGTCATGAAGGCCTGCTCTTCGGCGGTGAGCTTGGCCGGCTTCACCTTCAGCAGCTTGGTCCAGTCCGGATTACCGGTGAACAGGTCGGCGTCCCACCAGGTATCGCCGGCCTCCAGCGCCTCCTGCTCGGTGCCCGACATCGTCGGCAGCACGCCCTTGGCCCAGCCGAAGATCGGCTTGGTGATGAAGTCGCGGCGCAGATTAAATGAGCTCATGGCGAAATCCTTGGCGATCGCAGCGCTCGGCAACTCCAGGGGTGGCCGGCACCGAAAGGCATTTGCTCTTAGCGGGGCGAGGTTCGTTTAACCTTAGCTTTCGCCTTGAAATTTAAACGAAATTACGTTGGGTGCGAACACGTCCCTAACGGCAGGATACTGCAACGGTTCCCAAATTGCGATTTGGCCCGCCGTGACCTGTCGTCACGGCGGGCCGGATCGGCTCAATCCGGCCGGTTCATCTCGAACATGGCGTCGGGTTTGATCTCGAAATAATCGCCGCGGCGGCCGGGGCGGACGATCGGGCGCGCCTGCGCGGTCTGGTAAACGCCATCCTTGATCAGGCTCTTGTCGATATGGACCGCGACAACCTCGCCCAGCGTCAGCCAGCCATCGGTCTTGCGGCCGTCCGCGGCCAGCAACTGGATGATTTGCGTGACCTTGCACTCAAACGCGACCGGGCTCTCCCCGACCCGCGGCACGTTGACGAGCTTGCACGGCACCGCCGTCAGCCCGGCGAGCGCGAATTCATCAACCTCGGGTCCGACATGGGCCGCCGTCGCGTTCATCTGCGTCGCAAGGTCCCGGGTCGCCAGATTCCAGACGAATTCACCGGTCTTCTCGATGTTGTGGATGCTGTCTTTGCGCGACGTGCTGGAAAAACCAATGATCGGCGGGATATAGCTGAAGCCGTTGAAGAAGCTGTAGGGCGCCAGGTTGACATGGCCGTCGGGGTCGCGCGACGAGATCCATCCGATCGGGCGTGGCGCGATGATCGCGTTGAACGGATCGTGTTTGAGACCGTGGCCGTTGACCGGTTCGTAGAAATGCAGGTCGGATGGATTCAAGTCGGAAGCGCTCACGCTGGATATCCCTGTGCTGATGGCCGCCTTGTCCCTAGCGTCGGGGCGCCAGCCCGGCAAGGACGAAATCGACCATCTGGTCGAGCGACGGCCCCGGCTTGTCGGCGCATTGCGCGATCATCTGCGGGTGGAAGAACCGCATCATGGCGCTACAGGTGCACATCGCCGCCAGCGGTATGTCGGGCGCATGAAACTCACCGTTCGCGGCGCCATCGGCGATCACCGCCCCGATGGTCCCGGTGATACGCTCCATATGCGCGACACAGACGTCCCAGCTCTCTTCCATGGCCACCGCCACCATCTCATGTAGCTTGGAATCGCCGACATAGCGTTCGGCGTTCATCTGATGGATCGAGGTCAGCAATTCGCGCAGCCGCTGTGGCGCCGGTTGCCGCGCGTCGACAATGAACTGGGCGGCCTGCTCGACCTCCCCCATCAGCCGCCGCGCCACCGCGGCGTTGATCGACTTCTTGGAATCGAAGAAGCGGTAGACATTGGCGGGACTCATCCGCAATTGCCTGGCGATATCGGCAACGGTGGTCTTCTGGTAGCCGATCTCGCGAAACAGATGCTCCGCCACCACGATGATGCGGGTCTGCATGTCGGCTTCAACAGGTTCAGCGGTCAGGGTCATACGTTCAATTTTCAATTATTCGGCCGCGGCAGCAAGCGGAAAAGCGGGCTGCGCTTCGCGATGCTGCGGTGCGTGATGATCGACATCCTCGCCCGGGCCGCGCTCCTCCAGACTGTTGCGAAACCATAGCGCATAGAGGCCCGGCAGATACAGCAGCGTCAGGAAGGTCGCGACGAACAGTCCACCCATGATGGTAATCGCCATTGGGCCCCAGAACGCGGAGCGTGACAGCGGAATCATCGCCAAAATGGCCGCGAGCGCGGTCAGGACCACCGGTCGGGCGCGGCGTACCGTGGCCTCGATGATCGCCTCGCGCCGGGTCAAGCCGTGAGATACGTCGGTCTCGATCTGGTCGACCAGGATCACGGCGTTGCGCATGATCATGCCGGCCAGTGCGATCAGCCCGAGCAATGCCACGAAGCCGAACGGGGCATTGGCGACGTTTAGCCCCAATGATGCACCGACAATGCCGAGCGGCGCGGTCAGAAACACCAGGATCAGCCGCGAAAAACTCTGCAGCTGGATCATCAGCAGCGTCAGCATGATGATCACCATCAGCGGAAACAGCACCGCTATCGAGGCGTTGCCCTTGGCAGATTCCTCGAACGCGCCACCCGCTTCGATGCGGTAGGCCGGCAGCAGGCTGTCGCGGATCGTCTGCAATTGCGATGCGATCTGCGCGGTGACGTCGGGCGGCTGCACCCCGTCGATGACATCGCCACGCACCGTGATCGCCATGTCGCGGCTGCGGCGCCACAGGATCGGCTCCTCATGGGCATATTCGATATTGGCGATCTGCGACAGCGGCACCGCGACGCCGTTGCGCGAGGTGATGGTGAGGTCGCCAACACGGCCGAGGTCGAGCCGCTCTGAAGGAATTGCGCGGGCGACCACGCCGACCTTCTCGATGCCGTCACGCACCGTGGTAACCGCCGCGCCATTGATCAGCATCGCCAGCGACTGCGACAGTTCCTGCGGCGTCAGGCCGAGCGCGCGGGCGCGGTCCTGATCGACGACGAGTTTCAGATAGGGCGTCTGCTCGTTCCAGTCGAGGTGCGGATCGATCATGTTCTTGTTGGCGCGCATCACGTCGCGCACCCGGTAGGCGATCTCGCGCACGGTCGCCGTGTCCGGGCCGATGACGCGAAACTGCACAGGGAAGCCGACCGGTGGTCCGAAGTTGAAGCGGTCTACCCGCACGCGGGCCTCCGGCAGCTGCCCGTCGGCGACCACCTTCTCGAGCCGCGCCTTGATGCGTTCACGCGCCTCGACATCCCTGGCGACAATCACGATCTCGGCGAAGGATTCATTGGGCAGTTGCGGATTGAGGCCAAGCCAGAACCGCGGCGAGCCGCGCCCGACATAGGCGGTATAGGTTGCAATATCCTTGTCATCCTTCAGCAGCGCCTCCGCCGTCTTGACGGACCTCGAGGTGACGTCGAAGGCGGTGCCCTCCGGCAGCCGCAGCTGCAGGAACAGCTCCGGACGCTCCGACAGCGGAAAAAACTGCTGCTGCACATGGCCGAAGCCGACGATCGACAGCGCGAAGATGCCGACGGTCGCGACCACCACCTTGATGCGGTGCTCAACGCACCAACTTATGACACCGCGCAGCATGCGGTACATCCGGGTCTCGTACACCGCATGCGGATCGTGGTTGGCCTTGCCGTGGGCGGCAAAATTCGGCAGCAGCTTGACGCCGATATAGGGCGTGAAGATCACCGCGACGAACCACGAAGCCACCAGCGCGATCGCCACGATCCAGAAAATGCCGCCGGCATATTCGCCGACCGCCGAATTGGCGAAGCCGATCGGCAGGAAGCCGACCGCGGTGATCAACGTACCCGTCAGCATCGGGAACGCGGTGGACTCCCAGGCAAAGGAGGCGGCGCGAACGCGGTCCCAGCCCTGCTCCATTTTCACCACCATCATCTCGACGGCGATGATGGCATCGTCGACCAGTAGTCCGAGCGCGATGATCAGCGCGCCCAGCGTGATGCGGTGCAGGTCGATCGACATCGCATTCATGACGATGAAGACGATGCCGAGTACCAATGGCACCGACAGCGCGACGACAATGCCGGTACGCCAGCCCAGCGCCACGAACGAGACGAACAGCACGATGGCCAGCGCCTCGACAAAGGAATGCACGAATTCGCCGACCGCCTTTTCGACCACCAGCGGCTGGTCGGCGATCTGCTCGACCTCGATGCCCTGCGGCACCGCCGTCATGAACTCGTTCTTGGCCTTCTCGACTTGCTTGCCGAGTTCGAGAATGTTGGCGCCATTGGCGGTGACGACGCCGATGCCGAGCGCTGACCTGCCCCTCTGGAACACCTTGTAGTCGCTGGGATCGACAAAGCCGTGCGTCACGGTCGCGATGCCACCCAGCCGGAAGCTGCGGCCGCCGCTTTCCACCGGCGTTTCGGCGACCGCCTTGGCGCCGTCGAGTGCGCCGGTGACGCGCAACGGCACGCGCTGCGACGAGGTCTCCACCGTGCCGGCCGGCGTGATCGCGTTCTGTTTGGCGAGCGAGTCGAACAAGGTCTGCGGCGTGATCCCGAGCGTCGCCAGCTTGGCATGCGAGAATTCGACGTAGATCTTCTCGTCCTGGGTACCGTACAGATTGACCTTGGTGACACCTTTGACCTTCAGCAGCCGCTGCCGCATGCCTTCCGCGGCCTTTTTCAACTGCGCATAATCGGCACCTTCGCCGGTCATCATGTAAAGGATGGAGTCGACGTCGCTATATTCATCATTGATGTTGAGGCTGGTCAGTCCGGGTGGTAGCGACGGCTGCACATCGGCGAGCTTCTTGCGCAACATATAGAACAGATACGGCACATCCTTCGGCGGTGCATTGTCCTTGAACGATACCTGCATCGCGGCAAAGGACGGCTTCGAATAGGTCTGCACCTTGTCGAAATAGGGCAGCTCCTGCAGCTTCTTCTCGATCGGGTCGGCGACCTGTTCCTGCATTTCCTTTGCGGTGGCGCCAGGCCACGTCGCGGTGACAACCACGACCTTTACGGTGAACGACGGGTCCTCGGCGCGACCGAGCTTTTCATAAGAGAAGAACCCGGCGAAACCGAGCGCCACGATCAGGAACAGGATCAGCGCGGGATGACTGACCGCCCAGGCGGATAGGTTGAAACGGTGCATCGGCTTCGTCCTCTGGCTCAGAAGGTCAATGCGGAAACGATGCGGACTTTTTGCGCCGGGTCGAGCTTCTGCACGCCGAGCACCACCACCTTGGCGCCGTCATCGACGCCGCCGGCGATCACCACGTCGTTGGTCTCATAGGCCTTCACCTTGACCGGCTGCAGCGCGACCGCGCCCTGCGCATCGACGGTGTAGAGCGAGGGGTTGTTGCCCTGGCTGAACAGCGCCGACAGCGGCAGCCGCGCGACACGCGCGGTGGCGGGATCGGACAGCGTCAGCGTCGCGGTCATGCCCAGCGACACCTGCTCGCCGGCATCGGGCAACGAGAATTTCGCCAGATAGGTCCGCGTCGAAGGATCGGCATTCGGCGCGATCTCGCGCAGTTTGGCGGCGTATTTCCTGTTCGGCTCCGACCACAAGGTCACGCTGGCGACACCGTCCTTGGCCCGTGCCACCAGGGTTTCCGGGATCGCGACCACGGCTTCCTTCTCGGCGAAGCGCGCCACGCGAATCGCGGTCTGGCCGGCGGCGACGACCTGGCCGGAATCGATCAGCGTCGCGGTAACGACGCCGCGGGTGTCGGCGAGCAAGGTCGCGTAGGACAGGCTGTTCTTGGTCAGTTCGACCGAGCGCTCGGCACGATTGAGGCGGGCGCGGGCTTCGTCGGCCGCGGCCTTGGCCTGATCGAGCTGGGCCTGCGTCGACCATCCCTTGCCGCGCAACTCGTTGGCGCGGCCCTCGGCGGCGCTGGCATTGGCGAGCACGCCGGTCGCGGCGCTGAGTTCGGCGACCGCCTGCTCGGCCTGCAATTTCAGGTCGACCTCGTCGAGGGTCGCCAGCGGCTGGCCGACTTCCACGGTCTGGCCAACCTCGACCAGCCGTTTGGCGACCTTGCCGGTGACCCGGAAGCCGATGTCGGTTTCGACCCGTGGCTTGATGGTGCCGACGAAGCTGCGCGCCGGCGATTCCGGCTGATACTGCACGGTCGCAACCAGAACCGGGCGCGAAGGCTCTGATTTGGCTTCGGTTTTCTTGCCGCACCCGGCCAGCGCGAGGGCCGGCAACAGGATCAGGGCAATGACGAGCGGCTGGCGGACGCTGCGGAAAATGGACGGGCCGGACATCGCAGAACTTCCTTCGATCATGATCGAAGGGCAAAATGACTTGACTAATGACGAATGTCAACAATCGTCAGCGATCACAAAACAGTCAGAATGGACATGGCAGGAGCACCACAAGCTGCCTCTATTTTGCCTCAAGATTTGATTTCAGATGCGGGATCGACGGCCGCATGGTCGCAGCCGTCGACGGGATTTCTCCCGCCGGCCGGCGCTACGCCCACGCCGGACGATTGGCTTATTCGGCCGGTTGCCGCGCCGCCGGCGCGGCGAACTCGCCGCTGGTGTCGTGCTTGCCGAACAGCACCAGCAGGCCCGCGCCCAGCGGCATCAGGGCCAGCACCAAAAGTCCGGTCGAGGTGCTGCCGGTCAGCTCCTTGACCCAGCCGATCAGATAGGGGCCGCCGAAGCCGGCGAGGTTGCCGACCGAATTGATCATCGCGATGCCCGCCGCCGCCGCCGCGCCGGACAGCCAGGCGGTCGGCAGCGTCCAGAACAGCGCGAAGGTGCAGAACACGCCGATCGCCGCGACGGTGAGCGCGACCATCGTCAGCATCGGGTCGGTGCTGATGCCGGAGACGCCAAGTGCCGCGGCGGTGAGCAGCAGCGGCAGGCCGACATGCCAGACGCGTTCGCGGGTGCGATCGGAATGCTGCGCCCACAGCACCATCGCGATCGAGCCGAACAGATAGGGGATCGCGGTGACGAAGCCGGTCTGCAGATTGCTGAAGCCGAACGCCTTGACGATCTGCGGCAGCCAGAACTGCATGCCGTACAGCGCGCCGACGAAGCCGAAATAGATCAGGCACAGCATCAGCACCCTGGGCGAGGACAGCGACTGCCGCAGCGACATCGGGTTGCCGCTTTCCTTGGCGACGCGCTCGGCTTCCAGTTTCGCGGTCAACCAGGCCTTCTGCTCGACGCTCAGCCAGGTCGCCTGTGATGGCCGGTCGGTGAGGTAGAACCAGGTGACGACGCCGAGCAGTACCGAGGGAATACCCTCGATGATGAACAGCCACTGCCAGCCCTTCAGGCCCATCGCGCCATCGAGGCCGAGCAGCATGCCGGACAACGGCGCGCCGATCACCGTCGACACCGGCACCGCGATCGCGAAGGCCGCGAGGAAACGCGCGCGATATTCCGACGGATACCAGTAGGTGAGGTAGAGAATGATACCGGGAAAGAAGCCGGCCTCGGCGATTCCGAGCAGGAAGCGCAGCGCGTAGAAGCTCCACGGGCCTGACACCAGCGCCATCAGCGCCGAGATGATACCCCAGCTCACCATGATGCGTGCGATCCAGCGACTGGCGCCGAATTTTTCCAGCGCGATGTTGCTGGGCACTTCAAAGATGAAATAGCCGATGAAGAAGATGCCGGCGCCCCACGCAAAGATGGTCGGCGAAAAATTCAGTTCGGCATTCATGGTCAGCGCGGCGAAGCCGAGATTGACGCGGTCGAGATAGGCCAGGAAATAGGCCAGCACCAGAAACGGAATCAGCCGCCACGAAATCGCGCGGATGGTCGAGGTCTCGATGTCGGATTTGGCGGCGGCCATCATGGCCCGCGCGCCGGCGGCTGTCTGGCTCATGGTTTGCTCCCGGTCGTCTTGTTGTTCCGCGCGGCCTCCGCGGGCCGGATCGGTTCGGGAGGTGTAGCGAAAGCCCGGGGTAACGGCAACGGCCGCTGATCATAAGCCGCCCGCAAACCTGCGCATCGACCCGATCACCAGCCCGTCCATCGCCGATCCGCCAAAAAACTTGCGTGCTTCCTGTCCAACCTGGCGTATCAGGTCCGTTGAATAGAGCTACCAACCCGGAAAACCGGGAGGCCCGGGAGGATGTTTTGATGTTCCGAATCTTGTCTGTAATTCTGGCGCTGGGCGCTATGGCGCGGCCGGCGCTGGCGGCGACCTATCCCGATCACGCCATCCGGCTGGTGGTACCGTTCGCCGCGGGCGGCGGCACCGATGTGCTGGCGCGGATCATCGCGCAAAAGCTCAACACGCTGTGGGGCCAGCCGGTGGTGGTCGAGAACCAGCCCGGCGCCTCCGGTGCGATCGGCACCCGCGCGGTGATGAAGGCACCGGCCGACGGCTACACGTTGCTGATGGCGTCCACCGGCGCGCTGATGACCGTATCGACCGGGACCGGCGACGTCCCGTTCGACGTCAACAGACTGTTGTCGCCGATCGTGATCGGCGCCGCGCCGCCCTATTTGCTGGTGGTCGGCCCGAACCTGCCGGTGAAAGCGACCGCCGACCTGATCGCACTGGCGAAAACGCGACCCGAGGGGCTGACTTACGGCTCTTCCGGCGTTGGCGCGGCCTCGCATCTCTCCGGACTGCTATTCGCCAGCGATACCGGGATCAAGATGCTGCACGTGCCCTACAAGGGCACGGGTCCGGCCGTCACCGATCTGCTCGGCGATCGCATCGACATGATGTTTGCGCCGGGGCCGGTGGTGCAGTCCTTCGTGCAATCCGGCCAGCTCCGCGCGCTCGGCGTCACCGACACGCAGCGTTCGCGGTTCTATCCGGACGTACCCACGGTGGCCGAGAGCGGCGTGCCGGATTACGAGTCGGTGGGCTGGTTCGGCCTGCTGGCACCGCTCAACACGCCGAAGGACATCATCACCCAGATCAACAGCGCCATTGTCGCCGCCATGGGCACCGACGAGTTTCGCGCCCATCTGGCCACGCTCGGCGCCGAGCCGAAGCCGCAGACCCCGGAAGAGTTCGGCCGCTATATCAATGCCGACGTTGCCAAGTGGAGCAAACTGGTGAAAGACAACGACGTCCAGCTACCCGGGGGAAAATAACAATGCGTCTGGCAACCTTTCTCGCTACGTCGCCGCATTACGGTCCTCGGTTTGGCATCGTCCGTGGCGACCATCTGATCGATGTCGTCGCTGTCGCCGACGCCTTCAACAAGCCTGTGCCTGCCAGCAGCGTCAAGCAGGCCCTGACCACCGGCCCGCATACGCTTGCGGCTCTCGGCGAGCTCGCCGATCTGGCCGAGAGCAAGGGCCATTTTCGTCCGCTGTCAGGCGTGCGCTTTCTGCCGCCGATCGCCGATCCATCAAAATTCTTCTGCGTCGGCAAGAACAACAAGAAGCACCGCGAGGAACTGCTCGCCAACAAGATGCTGACCGAGATTCCGAACGAGCCCACCGGCTTCATCAAGCTGGTCAGCACCATGTCGGGTGACGGCGACGAAGTGGTCAAGCCGACCGACATCACCACGCTCGATTACGAGCCGGAGCTTTGCTACGTGGTCGGCAAGCGCTGCCACGGCGTCGGCAAGGCCGATGCGCTGGACTATATTTCCGGCTTCACGCTGATGAACGACGTCAGCGCGCGCGAAATCCAGAAACGCGAAGTGGCCTCCGGCAGCCGGTTCTGGACCGCGAAAAACATGCCCGGCTTCGCGCCGGTCGGCCCCTATGTCCTGACCATGGACGAGGCCGCCGATACCGACGATCTGTGGGTGACCTGCGACGTCAATGGCCAGCGCCGGCTTCGCGCGCATACCGGCGACTATCTCTACAAGATCGCAGACGTGATCGAGCACTTCTCGCGCTACGTGGTGTTCGAGCCGGGCGATCTCATCGCCATGGGCGCGCCGAGCGGCGTCGCCGTCGGTCAGCCCAACGCCGCCGAGCTTTATCTGAAGCCCGGCGACGAGATGGTGATCGCGTTTGAAGGCCTGATGTCGCTGCGCACGAAGATCGTCGCGCCGGTCGCCTGATCGAGCATCCGCTTCAGCCAGTTTATGCAAGGGCCGCTCCGTGCAATGGCGGAACGGCAAAAAGCACAGAAATCGCTTCTCGTGTTTAGCGCAGCACCTGGGTGAACAGCACCCGCTCGAAGCGCCGCAGCGGCGCCGGGCTGCGCTCGGCCTTGCACAGCAGGCTGGCGCCCTGCAGCGACGACACCACGAAGCCGGCGACGTCGGCGCAGTTGAAATCCGCGGGCAATTCGCCGGCCGTCACCGCCGCGCGCAGGCAATCGGCGACCGCTTCCTGCAATTCGGCGAAGATCGCCACCAGCCGCTCGCGAATGGCTTCGCTGTGGTCGGTGGCCTCGGCGGTGAAATTGCCGAACAGGCAGCCATTGCGCATCTGGTCGCGGTCGAGCCAGTCTTTGGTGGCATCGATATAGAGGCGCAGCCGGGTCAATGGCGGCACCGCGTCATTGCGCAGCGTCTGCGCCATCAATTCGCGGCCACCGGCCAAATACAGGTCGAGAATTTCGAGGCAGAACGCCTCTTTCGAGGTGAAATGGTTGGTGAAGCTGCCCTGCGGTACGCCGGCCGCGCTGACAATGTCCCGCACGCTGGCGCCGGCATAGCCATGCGCATGCACAACCTTCAGGCCTTCGATGAGAATACGGTCGCGATTCGAAAGCTTTGTCATAGAGGGTAATATGGCTTTTGCGGCCGCGCGATCAAGGGTGCAAGCTGTGTCCCGGACGCGCTGCGGCATTCTCAGGCGATGCCCTTGCATCGCCGCTATGCCGCCGCGTAGAGGCGGGATCCCGGTCAGGCGCGGAAATCACCGGGGCCCCGGCTCTGCGAAGCAGCACTTCGTGCCGCGTCGCGTCCGGGGAACGAGGAGCTAGCCCGGCCCGTAGCGCCGGACCGCCTCGATGGTCAGGCCCTTGCCGACCGCGCCAAAGGTGTCGCCGTCGATGGCGCGGGCGTTGGGGACGGCGGCGGTGATGGCCTTGCGGACATGGGCGAGCTGCACCGAGCCGCCGGTCAGGAACACGGCGTCGATATCCTCGGCCCGCAGGCCGGCCTGATCGAGGCAGATGGCAATCCGCGCCGTGATGCGCTCGGCGAGATTCTGGGTGTGGCCGACCAGTTCCTTGCGGGCCACGCCAGCCTGGAGCCCGGGCTCGATCCAGTCCAGCGCGATGCTGGCCCTGGGGGCCGCGGACAGGCCGATCTTGGCTTCCTCGATTTCCATCGCCAGCGTGTGGCCGCGCTGCTCGTCGAGCACCCGCACCAGGCGATCCAGCAGTTCGGGCTGCTTCGACTCGAAGCGGACCTGGCGGACCTCGTTCATCACCTTGGATTCATACATCCGGTTGATGTTCGACCAGGTGGCGAGATCGTGGAAATAGCCCGACGGCACGTCGAGCCCGGCGCGCTTCATCGCCGTGCGATAGCCGAGCAGCGGCATCAAGACGCCGAGGCTGAGCTGGCGGTCGAAATCGGTGCCGCCGATGCGCACGCCGTCATTGGCCAGAATGTCGGACTGGCGCTCGGCATGGCGATGCCGCTCCGGGCTCAATCGCACGATGGAAAAGTCGGAGGTGCCGCCGCCGATGTCGGCGATCAGCGCGATCTCTTCCGAATTCAGCGTACGCTCATAGTCCAGCGCCGCCGCGATCGGCTCGAACTGGAAGGTGACCTCGTCGAAACCGATGTCGGAGGCGATGTCGCGCAGGGTCGCCTCGGCCTTGCGGTCGCTGACCGGGTTGTTGTCGACGAAATGCACCGGGCGGCCATGCACCACATTGCGCAGCGGACGGCCGGTGGCGACCTCCGCGCGGCGCTTCACCGCGCCGAGATACCAGGCGATGATGTCGCGAAACGAGGTGCGCTCGCGGCCGGTATTGGTGGTCTCGTCGATCAGCGAAGTGCCGAGTACCGATTTCAGGCTGCGCATCAGCCGGCCCGGCGCGCCCTCGACATAGGCTTCCATCGCCTTGCGGCCGATCAGGATCGCCCCGTCGACCTCATAGAAGATCGCGGACGGAATCGTGGTGTGGCCGGGTTCCAGCGTGGCGAGGACCGGGACATCGTCCACGATGGTGCCGAGCGTCGTGTTCGACGTTCCAAAATCAAGACCGCAAGTAGACATCATCGCTCCCGGGAGGAACGTCCGTCTACACAGATCGGCGGCGGCGATCCAGTGTTATATTTTGCAGCGCATCATGGACCTATGGCACCGTCCGCGACATCTCATCCGCCGATACCGCCATTGTCGTCGCCCGCGGGACAGATTGGCCAAGCGCGAAGCGTGCCAGATTTTTCGAGCAGGACGTATTGACCAGCGGCCGTGACAAGCGGATCGAAGCGACCTTCCCTCTCTGCGAGCAGCGGGCCGTTACTGATATTTTTCCAGCCGAGGCTTCGATCATTTACGGAGGTGACCTCGTGACCGCCGAAAACGTTTCGGCGTTGAACCGGCACGTTTTCGTCGAGCAGGATTCTCAGAGCGCGGCCGCCTTGAGCGAGCCGCTCGCCTCCTCGAGGCACGCAATGACGTCCTCGCGGCAGAGACCGGGATAGGATTCGATAATCTCGTCGATCGACATCCCGTGTTCGAGATTCTCAAACAGAACCTCGACGGGGACGCGTGTTCCGCGGAATACCGGGCGCCCGCCGAGCACTTCAGGATTCCGAACAACCACGCTCGTCATCGCGCGCTCCGTCAACTCGGCCATGATGCCGCGCCTGTGCCCACCCAGGATAGCCGATCGAACCAAAATGGCCAGATTTCGAGTTTTACCCGCTTCGCGAAGCGCCATCCACAGAACAATATCTTACGTCGTCGTAGGGTTGATGAATCGCTCGCCATGGGTCCATAAGCGTGACCCGATGGCGGGGACGAGACCCGCCGCGATGTTGCGAAGGAACTGCGCGTGGCCAATATTATTCGACAGATTGCGGAAGAACTCGGCGTCCGCGAGCAGCAGGTGTCGGCGACCGTCGAACTGCTCGATGGCGGCGCCACGGTGCCGTTCGTTGCCCGCTACCGCAAGGAAGTCACCGGCGAGCTCGACGACACGCAATTGCGCAACCTGGAAGAGCGCCTGAACTATCTGCGCGAGCTGGAAGCGCGCCGTCTGGTAATCCTGGAATCGGTGAAGGAACAGGGCAAGCTCGACGACAAGGTGCTGGCCGCGATCATGGGCGCCGACAGCAAGGGCCGGCTCGAGGACATCTATCTGCCGTTCAAGCCGAAGCGCCGCACCAAATCGGAAATCGCCAAGGAAGCCGGCCTCGAGCCCCTGTCCGAATTGCTGCTCACCGAACCGCTGAACGATCCGAAGAAGGTCGCCGAAGCCTTTGTCGATGCCGACAAGGCCGTCGCCGACGTCACCGCGGCGCTGGACGGCGCGCGCGCCATTCTGGTCGAGCGCTTCGCCGAGGACGCCGACCTGATCGGCGCTTTGCGCGAACAGGTGTGGTCGAGCGGGCTGATGGCCTCGAAGGTGCGCGACGGCAAGAAGGCCGAGGGCGAGAAGTTCAAGGATTATTTCGATTTCAGCGAGCCGCTGCACAAGCTGCCGTCGCACCGCATCCTGGCGATGTTCCGCGGCGAGAAGGAAGAGATTCTCGATCTGCAGATGCAGCCCGAGCGGCCGCCCGCCGAACCGCCGACCGTGCCGGTGGTCTCGTCGTTCGAGATGAAAATCATGCAGCGCTTTGCGATCTCCGACCAGGGCCGGCCGGGCGACAAATGGCTGACCGAAACCGTGCGCTGGGCGTGGCGCACCAAGATCCAGGTGCATCTCAACATCGATCTGCGGATGCGGCTGTGGACGGCGGCCGAGACCGAGGCGGTGCGCGTGTTCGCCTCCAATCTGCGCGATCTGCTGCTGGCCGCGCCGGC
>JACMOT010000151.1 GCA_014377915.1 Tardiphaga sp. | reverse complement strand
TTCGGCGGCCGCGGTAACGGCGGGAGTCAGCGTCTTGCTGTCGCTCGGGTCCTCGCTGATCAAGGCACTAATCGGCCCCGGCGCCGCGCAAGGCATCGCGGCAATGTTGCAGGCAATGCCGATGTAGGCGGGCTTCTTCTCGCGTAATGCAGTGCAAATCGCGTGGTCGATCTGCGCAGGGGCATCCAGGACCGAGGTGATGGACACGGCGGCACAGGTCAGCTTTTTGGCAATCTCCAGCTGGTAGAGAAAGTCGTGCGTTCCCAAGGTATGGTGAAGCAGATGCTCAGTCGCTCGATCATTGCTGTTGGGGGTACCCGAAATCAGAATGACCGGAAGGTTTTCGGCATAGGCGCCGCCGATGGCGTTCAATGCGGAGAGTGCGCCGACGCTGAAGGTCACGACCGCCGCGCCGGCCCCCTGGGCTCGCGCATAGCCCTCGGCACTGAAGCCGCAATTCAATTCGTTGGAACAGTAGATTTGTTCCATGCTCTTGTTGGTCAAAAGCTGGTCGAGCAAGACCAAGTTGTAGTCGCCCGCCACGACGAAGTGATGCTTAAGGCCGATTTGGGAAAGCCGTTCTGCAAGATAAGTGCCGACGGTGTACATGGGGTTGTCTTTCGATGAGTGAATGAACGACTTAACGGAGTGGCGCTCGATATGGGAAGTAAATGAAATTCAGGCTGCCGCGGGCAAACCCAGGCCGCGAACCGCCTCGATCATCTTGATCAGCACGGCTTGCGCGTCGCCGTAGACCATGTTGCAGTTGTCGCCGTAGAACAGTGCATTGACGATGCCGGCATAGCCCTTGCCATCGCCCCGCTTGACGACGAACACCTGCTTGGCCTGGTCGGCATTGAGGATCGGCATGCCATAGATCGGCGAGGCCTTATCGGTGCGTGCGGCGGGGTTCACCACATCGTTGGCGCCCGATGACGAGCGTCACATCGGTCGTCTTGAAGTCGTCGTTGATGTCTTCGAGCTGGAAGATCATGTCGTAGGGCACGCCGGCCTCGGCCAGCAGCACGTCCATCTGGCCCGGCATGCGGCCGGCGACCGGATGCACCGCGAACTTGACACTCACGCCGCCGGCCTGCAGCAGCTTGACGAACTCAAACAATTTGCCCTGACCCTGCGACACCGCCAGGCCGTAGCCGGGGACGATGATCGCCGAGGCGACATAGCGCATCGCGATGCCGGCGTCACCGGGCTGCGTGGGCTTCAACTCTCCCTTGATCTTGCTCGGCTTGTGCTTGGATGTCTCGCCGAAGTTGCTGAACACCACGTTGCTCACCGATCGGTTCATCGCCTTGGCCATCAGCAGCGTCAGCAGCAGGCCCGCCGCACCGACCAGCATGCCGGCGATCATCAGCGTCGGGTTCTGCAGCACGAAGCCTTCGAGCCCGACCGCCAGCCCGGTGCACTCGTTGAAGATCGAGATGACGACCGGCATGTCCGCCCCGCCGATGGGCAGCGTCATCAGGATGCCGACCACCAGTGCGAGGCCGAAGA
>JACMOT010000150.1 GCA_014377915.1 Tardiphaga sp. | reverse complement strand
TCATGCATGGCATTGACCGCGCCGCACGATGCCGCGGTGGTGATCACCGCGAACAGGCTGGAGGCGACGATGCCGAAGCGCAGTTCCTTGCCTTCCATGTTGCCGCCGGTGAGGCCGAGATCCGCGAGGCCCGTGGTGCCCGAGGCTTCCGCGCCATAAGTGATGGCGACGCCGGCGATGAACAGCACGCCCATCACCGCGAGAATCGCCCAGCCCTGTTTCTGGTTGCCGACCATGCGACCGAACACGTTGGTGAGGCCGGCGCCGAGCGCAAAGATCGAGATCATCTGGATGAAGTTCGACAGCGCCGTCGGGTTCTCGAACGGATGCGCGGCATTGGCGTTGAAGAAACCGCCGCCATTGGTGCCGAGCATCTTGATCGCCACCTGCGACGCCACCGGACCGACCGCGATGGTCTGTTTTGCCCCTTCGAGCGTCGTCGCATCGACGTAAGCGCCCAGCGTTTGCGGGATGCCCTGCCATACCAGGAACAGTGTGTAGACGACGCACAGCGGCAGCAACACGTAGAGGACGCAGCGGGTCGTATCGACCCAGAAATTGCCGATGGTGCGCATCGACGAGCGCGCAAAGCCGCGGATCAAGGCAACAGCGAGCGCGATGCCCGCCGCGGCCGACAGGAAGTTGTGCGTGGTCAGGCCGAGCATCTGGGTCAGATACGACATGGTGCTCTCACCGCCGTAGTTCTGCCAGTTGGTATTGGTCAGAAAGCTGATGGCGGTGTTGAAGGACAGGTCTTCGGCCACCGCGGACTGGCCGGCGGGATTGAACGGCAGGACCGCCTGCAGCCGCAATATGCCATAGAGCGTCAGGAAGCCGGCGATATGGAACAACAACATCGCCACCGTATAGGTCAGCCAATGCTGCTCGCGCTTCTCGTTGACGCCGGCGATCCAGTACAGCCCGCTTTCCACCGGGCGCAACAGCGGCGACAGCAGGGTACGCTCGCCTGCGAACACCCGCGTCATGTACCAGCCCAGCGGCTTTACGAGCGCGGCGACGATCGCGCAGTAGAGAAGAATCTGTATCCAGCCAATCGTAGTCATCGGAACGGACCTTTCAGAATCGTTCGGGGCGCAGCAGCGCATAGGTCAGGTAAATCAGCAGTCCGGCGGACACGATGCCGGCGAGGGTGTAATCAAACATCATGGTGCGACCCTCACAGCCGTTCGCAGGCATAGGCGTAGCCCGCCGCGAGAGCGAAGAAGCCCAGACCGAGGGCCAGCATAAGAATGTCCAGCATGAGAACTCCTGAGCGCTGTGGGCGGCGGCACAATGCAAGGCCGCTGCTCGCCCGTGATGAACGATCAGGTGCCACTCAGGACGTAGGTTTTCGAGATGAGGCTGAGGCCGAACTTATAGGAATCCCATAAGGACGGGACGGGTCAGGCGGCGGGTTCGAGGCTTCGCATGCCCTTCGCCAGGATCTCGGCAAAGGTGGCCGCGGCGACCGACAGGCTGCGTCCGCGCAACTGGCACAGCACCAGATCGGCGGTGGGGATATCCCTGGTATCGATCGGGCGACCGACCAGGCCCATGCCGAGGTCGCCGGAAGGCGCGCCGATCTCGATCTGGAACGAGATCATGTTGCCGCGGGACACCAGCCCGCGCAGCATTTCGAACGAATTGGACTCCGCCAGCATATTGAGGCGCAGTTCACGTCGGGTAGCGACCTCGTCGAGCACCTGGCGACCGCTCAAGGTGCGGTCCGGCAAAGCGGCCGGATAGTCCGCGCATTCCGACAACCGAACCGTCTTCTTCGCAGCCAGCGGGTGATCGGCCCGCGTGATCACCACCAGCCGCTGCGGGATGCTGGCAATCACCCGCAAGGTGGGCCAGATCGCCGGGCGATAGACCAGCGCCAGATCGACCTCATAGGCGGCGAGCGCGGCCAGCGCGCGCTCGTGATCCATCACCTTGAGGTCGAACACCACCTTGGAGTGCGCCTTCTGGAAGGTCGCGATCCGCGACGCCAGGAAATCGAATGCCAGCGCCTGGCTGCAGGCGATCTGGATCGGGCCGCGCCGCAGACCGCGCAGGTCCTCGACCTGCGACTTCATGCGTTCCGCGTCGGCGATCTGGCTGCGGGCATAGCGCACGAACATCTCGCCCGCGGTGGTCAGCTTGACCCCGCGCGGCCGGCGCTCGAACAACGGCGTGCCGATTTCGGCCTCCAGGTCCTGGATCCGGCGGTTCATGGCTGACGGCGTCAGGTTGAGCCGCTCGGCCGCCTTGCGGATCGAGCCCGACCGCGCAACCTCGACCACATGGCTCAGCAGTTTCAGATGCCGCATCGCTTCCTGTCCGTCCGAGTGAAGCCTTTTTGGCATCGCTCCGGGCAGAACATAGCAGCAGATAAGGTCACTCGATAGGGCTAGCGTTTGGCCAGCGCGGTCTGTCCGGCGTGGGCAGATCGAAAACCGTATCCAGCTCCAACAGGATGACATCGATGATTGCACGTCACGCCATTCGCAGTCTGCGCAGCCTCGCGCTCGGGCTTCTGGTCACCGCCGGGCCGGTCGCCGCGGCGCACGCGGCCGATACCAAGATCAAGGTCATCCTGAACTGGAAGTATGAGGGCGAGCAGGGCATGTTCTTCCTCGCCGAGGATCGCGGCTACTTCAAGCAGGAGGGGCTCGACGTCTCCTTCGACCAGGGCAATGGATCCGGCGCCGCGGTGCCGGTGGTCGCCAACGGCGCCTATGACATGGGCTTCGGCGACATCAATGCGCTGATCGAATATACCGCGAAAAAGCCCGAGGATGCCCCGGTCGCGGTGTTCTCGCTGTATAACCGCCCGCCCTTCGCCATCGCCGTCAAGATGGACAGCCCGATCAAGACTCCCGCCGATCTGCCGGGCAAGAAGCTCGGCGGCGCCGCCAATGACGGCGCGCTGAAGCTGTTTCCGGCGCTGTGCTCGATCACCAAGACCGACTGCGGCAAGGTCGAGATCACCAACATGCAGCCGAACCTGCGCGAGCAGATGCTGATGCAGGGCCAGGTCGACGGCGTGTTCGGCTATGTCACGACCATCCGCTTCGCCGCCCGGGGCATTGGCATCGACGCCGACAAGCAGTTGCGCCTGATCCGCTTCGGCGACTACGGCATGGACCTGTATTCCAACGCCATCATCGTGTCGCACAAGCTGGTCAAGGAAAAGCCCGAGGCGGTGAAGGGCTTTCTGAAGGCGCTGAACCGTGGCGTGAAGGATGCCATGGCCGATCCCAAGGCCGCGGTCGCGTCGGTCGCCAAGCGCGAGCCGCTGATCAAGCTGGATCTCGAACTGGCCCGCTTCGAGGCGACGCTGATCGACGACATGGGCCATCCCGAAGTGGCGAAGATCGGCCTCGGCGACATCGACGAAGCGCGCCTGGCCAAGTCGATCGACATCATGGTCAGCGCCAAGGATCTGCCGCGGACGCCGGCCGTGAAGGAGATCTTCGATCGCAGCTTCATGCCGCCGCTCGCCGACCGCCCGACCGTCGTCAAGGCGGCGATGTAAGGCGAGGCATTCTGCTTCACGTCCACCGGCCCCTCCTCGTCATTGCGAGGAGCCCTTGCGACCAAGCAATCCAGTCCTTCGCTCGTGGCTCTGGATTGCCGCGTCGCTTCGCTCCTCGCAATGACGTGGAGAGGTCGAACCGCGAGGCTGACTTTGTTGGTCGGCGAATTAACGAAAGACTTCCCATGAAACTCTCCCTCGACAACCGCGTAGTGATGATCACCGGCCCGGCCAAAGGCATGGGCGCCTCGATCACCCATGCCTTTGCCGCCGAGGGCTGCAGGCTGGCGCTGCTCGGCCGCGATACCGCGGCCATCCAGCCGGTTGCCGACGAAGTGAAGGCCGCGGGCGGTCAGGCGATCGTGATCCCCTGCGACCTCACCCAGTCAAGCCAGTGCGAAGCTGCCGCCGAGGCCACCCGATCCGCCTTCGGCGGCCGCATCGATATTCTCGTCAATGTTGCCGGCGGCTCCGGGCCGATCGGCAAGACCGGCGTGCAGACCACGCCGGAGGAATTCGACGAGATCGTCACCCTCAACATGAACGGCTGCTTCCACACCATGCGCGCGGCGCTGCCGACCATGATCGCGCAGCGCTACGGCAAGGTGGTCAATGTCGGCGGCACCTTCGGCATGCGCGGCCGCGCCGGACGCGTCGCCTATTCGGCCTCCAAATGGGGCCTGCGCGGCATCACCAAGAGCTTCGCGCTGGAAGTCGGCCAGCACAACATCAACGTCAATTGCGTCGCGCCCGGCATGGTGGACGGCCCGCGCTTCCGCGACAAGGTGTGCCGCGACATGGCGCTGAAGCTCGGCATCTCCGAGGAGGAAGCCGCCGAGCGCCACGCCGCCGACTACGCGCTCAAGCGCGTCACGGTCGATGCCGATGTTGCCAATGCCTGCCTGTTTCTGGCCTCCGACGTGTCGCGCCAGATCACCGGCCTCGACCTGCCAGTCGATGGCGGGTGGGGCATGCTGTGAGCGGAGATATCAAAATGACGGCCGATCTCGACATCCATGGCGGAACCATCGTCTCGCCGGACGCCTCCTACGCTGCCAGCATCGCCATCAAGGATGGCGTCATCCTGGCGATCGGCGCGGCCGACGCGATGCCTGCCGCGACAGAGACGCTCGATGCGACCGGGCTGCATATCCTGCCCGGCGCGATCGACGTCCATGTGCATTTCCGCGATCCCGGCTATCCGCAGAAGGAAGACTTTGCCAGCGGCACCGCGGCGGCAGCGTTCGGCGGCGTGACGACCGTATTCGACATGCCGAACACGCTCCCGACCATCAACAATGCGGAATCGCTCGCCGACAAGCACAGGATCGCCTCCGCAAAAGCCTATGTCGATTACGGGCTGTACGCGGTGCTCGGCGACGACAGCATCGACCATGTCGAGGCGCTGGTCGAGGGCGGCATCATCGGTTTCAAGCTCTATATGGGCAACACCTTTGGCCGCATCCCGTCGCCGTCCACCGGCGGCATGCTCGAGGCTTTTGAAGTCGTGGCCCCAACCGGCAAGCGCATCTCGCTGCATGCCGAGACCAACAGCATCATGGAGCGTCGCGAGGCACGGCTGCGCGCCGCGGGCCGCACCTCACCGATCGCGCATCTCGCCGCGCGTCCCGCCGTGGTCGCGGTGGAAGCCGTGGAGCGGGCGGCAACGCTTGCCGAATGGACCGGCGCCCGCATCCATGTGCTGCACATCTCCTCGGCCGCCGAATTGCGGCCGCTGGCCGACGCCAAGGCGCGCGGCGTCGACATTACCGGCGAGACCTGCCCGCATTATCTGCTGCTCGACGAGACCGATTACGAAAAATTCGGCGGCGTAGTTCGTGTCAATCCGCCGGTCCGCGAAAACCCCAAGCAGCAGCCGCTGTGGGACGCGCTGATGGATGGCATTGTCGACATCATCGCCACCGATCACGCGCCGCATGCGCCGGACGAGAAGACCCGACCGGACATCTGGACCGTCGATTGCGGCTTTCCCGGCGTCGAGACGCAGATGCCGCTGATGCTGACCGAGATCAACAGGGGCCGCGCCAGCCTCAACGACTATGTGCGCTGGAGCGCCGAGAGCCCGGCGAAGATCTGGGGCCTGTATCCGCGCAAGGGCACGCTGACGCCCGGCTCCGATGCCGATATCGCGATCGTCGACCTCGACCGCAAGTGGACGATCGATGATGCGGCGATCCAGTCGACGTCAAAAATCTCGCCCTGGCACGGCCGTGAGGCCACCGCGCTGCCGATCCATACCCTCGTGCGCGGCCGTTTCGTGATGAAGGACCGGATCTTGCAGGAGAAAGCCCGCGGCACCGGCCGCTCGGTGCATGCCATCCAGCAGATGCCGGTGCCGGAGCCGCGCAACATCGACACGACGATGGCTGCCATCACCATTGCGCAAAAGGCCTGACCGATGAACGCTCCGCTCCCCCGATCGACGCCGCGCGCGGACAATGTGATCGAGCTGGAGAAGGTGCGGGTGACCTTTGGCGATTCCAAACACGCGGTCACGGCGCTGGAAGAGACCTCGCTGCGCATCGACCATGGCGAATTCGTCGCTCTGGTCGGCCCGTCGGGCTGCGGCAAATCGACCATCCTGAAACTGGTGGCGGGTACGCTGAACGCCTCGCAAGGCCATGTGTTCGTCGCCGGACGCGAGATCGGCGCCAATGCGGCGCGGATCGGCATGGCGTTTCAGAACCCGACCTTGCTGCCGTGGCCCAACATCCGCGACAACGTCATGCTGCCGCTGAAGATCGTGCCGCCGTTCAAGAAAGAGTTTTCGACGAAGCGCAAGACCGAATATCGCGACCGCGTCGAAACCTCGCTCACCCAGGTCGGGCTCAACGGATTTGGCGACAAGTTTCCCTGGCAATTGTCCGGCGGCATGCAGCAGCGCGCCTCGCTGTGCCGCGCGCTGATCCATGAACCGACGCTGCTGCTGCTCGACGAGCCCTTTGGCGCGCTCGACCAGTTCACCCGCGAGGAATTGTGGGAGATCATGCAGAATTTGTGGATCGAGAAGCGCCCGACAGTGCTGCTGGTGACCCACGATCTCAAGGAGGCGGCCTATCTGGCGTCGCGGATCTGCGTGATGCAGGCGCGGCCCGGCCGCATCGTCGATGACAGCGCCGTGCCGTTCGCGCGCCCGCGTACCATCGAGGTGTCGTTCGAGCCGGAATTCGTGTCGCTGACGCAGCGGCTACGCGAGCGCATCGTCGCCGCCCGGGCCATCCAGGAAGCCGTATCATGAGCGAACTGCGCCGCCGCCGCATCCTGTCCACGGCCTGCATCCTCGGCTTCTTCGTCGCCTGGGAATTGCTGTGCCTGGCGTTCCACGTCTCCGACATGGTGCTGCCGCGGCCGAGCCAGGTGCTGGTCACGCTGTGGACGCGGTTTCCAGGAATCTGGCCGCATGCCGTGCAGACGCTCTACACCACCATGATCGGCTTCGGCTTCGGCATATTGATCGGCATTCTGCTCGGCGCGCTGATCGGATCGTCGAAGCTCGCTTATGACGTCGCCTATCCGATGCTGGTCGGGTTCTCGTCGATCCCGAAAGTGGCGGTGGTGCCGATCTTCGTGCTGTGGTTCGGCGCCGGCACCGTGCCCGCGATTCTCACCGCGATGATCATGTGCATCTTCCCGATCGTCGTGAACGTCGCCACCGGCCTTGCCGCGACCGAGCCGGAACTGCAGGATGTCATGAAGACGCTGCGCGCCACCAAGCTCGAGATCCTCTGGAATATCGGCCTGCCGCGCACGATGCCGTATTTCTTCGCGTCGCTGAAGGTGGCGGCGACGCTGGCTTTCGTCGGCACGGTGATTTCGGAAACCGTGGCATCGAATCGCGGCATCGGCAATCTGATGATGATCGCGTCCTCCTCCTTCGATGTGCCGCTGGTGTTCGCCGGACTTTTCATTCTGGCCGCGCTCGGCGTCGGTCTGTATATCATCTTCTCACTGATCGAGGCGCGCGTGACCGGCTGGGCCGTGCGCAGCGACAGTTTTGCAGCGGGCGGCGGCTAGGACATTTCCATGACACAGACCCTTCTTCCTTCTCCGACCACCGTGCACTGGGGTCATTTCGACGCCGCGCTGAAGCCGGTCGCGACCATCAATGCCGGCGATACCATTGTGATCAACAGCGTCAGTGGCGCCCCTGTCAATTTGCCGACCCAGGCCGGCATGACAATTCGGCCGGAGCTGACGGCGATCCACGCGGCGGTGAAACCGGAGGTCGGCCCGCATCTGCTCACCGGTCCGGTGGCGATCCGCGGCGCCATGCCCGGCGATGCGTTGCGCATCGAGATTGTCGACGTGCAGCTCGCCGACGACTGGGGATATAATTCTTTCAAGCCCGGCATGGGCACGTTGCCCGATGACTTCCCCTACGAACGCCTGGTGCATCACGGCATCGATTGCGCCAAGGGCATCGTCCACACCTCGTGGGGCATGGACCTGCCCGCGCATCCGTTTTTCGGCGTGATGGGCGTGGCGCCGGCACCCGAGATTGGCCGCGTCACCACGGTGATGCCAGCCTCGTTCGGCGGCAATATCGACAACAAGGAACTCGGCCCCGGCGCCGTGCTGTATCTGCCGGTGGCCGTCGAAGGCGCGCTGTTTTCCTGCGGCGACGGCCATGCCACGCAAGGCGACGGCGAAGTCTGCCTCACGGCTGTCGAAACCGGCCTGACCGGCACGTTCAAATTCGACGTCATCAAGAATGCCCATCTCGAGGCGCCCTATGCCGAAACGAAAACCCATCTGATCTCGATGGCGTTCGACGAGGACCTCAACGAAGCCGCCCGCGTCGCGCTGCGGCGGATGATCGCCATGGTGGTGGCGCGCACCACGCTGACCGCCGACGATGCCTACATGCTCTGCAGCCTTGCCGGCGACATGCACGTCACCCAGCTGGTCAACCGCAGCAAGGGTATTCACGTCATGATGCCGTTCGCGCTGCTCGAGCAGAAGAAGCGTTCATGATTCCTGCGCGCGAGATCAAAAGCATCGCGGTATTCTGCGGCTCGAACTTCGGCGACTCCGACGCCTATGCCGAGGGTGCGCGGCAGCTCGGCATCGCGCTGGCGCGCGACAACATCACGCTGGTCTATGGCGGCACCACCAAGGGGCTGATGGGCGTCGTCGCCGATGCCCTGCTCGGTGCCGGCGGCAATGCGCATGGCGTGATCACCGAGCGCCTGCACCAGCGCGGCCATTCGCATGGCAATCTGACGCGCAGCGAAATCGTCGCCACGTTGCGCGGTCGCAAGGAGCGGATGGCCGAACTGGCCGATGCCTTCATCGCGATGCCCGGCGGCATCGGCACCATGGAAGAGATGATGGAAGTCTGGACCATGAACCAGCTCGGCGAGATCGACAAGCCGGTCGGACTGCTCGACATCGATGGATTCTACACGCCGTTCCTGGCCTTCATCGATCACATGGTGACCACCCAGTTCCTGCCCGCCGCGCACCGGCACTCGATCTGCGTCGATCCGGAACCCGCGGCATTGATCGAGAAATTGCGGACCTTTCAAAAGACCGACGTGCCGAAGTGGCTATAGCCCTTCCCTCCTGGAGAACTGACATGCGCCGTTTACTGACGTCCCTCCTTGTTGCCGGAAGCCTTGTCGTGCCTTTTGCGTCAGGTGCTGTCGCCGCCGAGCCCGTAAAAATAAAATTCACCCTCGACTGGAAAATCCAGGGCCTGCATGCGCCCTATTACTGGGCCAAGGCCAAGGGCTACTTCAAGGACGAAAACCTTGACGTCACCATCGACCAGGGCGAGGGCTCGGCCGCGACGGTGACCCGGGTGATGTCCGGCGCCTATGATGCCGGCTTCGGCGACATCAACGCCATCATCCAGAATGCCGCGACCCGGCCCGGCGAAGCCCCTGTGATGATCTACATGATCTACAACAAGGCGCCGTTCGCGCTGCTGACCAAGGCCGATGGTCCGATCAAGACCTTGAAGGATCTGGAAGGGACAAAGCTCGGCGCGCCGGCCGGCGGCGCATCGGTGAAGCTGCTGCCGCTGCTCGCCAAGCAGAATAATGTCGACTACGCCAGGATCAATCTCACCACGGTGTCGCCCGCGCTGCAGGAGCAATTGCTGCTGCAAGGCCAGGTTGACTCCGTCGCCGTGTTCACCGCTACCAGCTACATGAATCTGGTGTCGCTGAAGCTGGATCCGGACAAGGATTTCCGCTGGATGTATTATACCGATCTTGGCCTCGATCTGTATTCCAACGGGGTCATGGTGTCGCCGAAGCTGGCCAAAGAGAAGCCGGAAGCCGTGAAAGGGCTGCTGCGCGCCATCAACCGCGCGCTCAAGGAGACCGTGGCCAATCCCGACGCCGCCATCGAGATGCTGGCTGCCGAGGAGCCGCTGATCAAGAAAGACATCGAGAAGCGCCGCCTGCTCTATGTCTACAGCACCTTGATCGACACGCCTGAAAGCCGAGAACTCGGCCTCGGCGACCTCAGCGACAAGCGTGTCACCTCGAACATCGCGACCATCGCCGCCTCGTTCGAATTGCCGAAGGTGCCGACCGCCGGCGAGGTGTTCAGCCGCGCCTTCCTGCCGCCGAAGGCCGACCGCGTTCCGCCTTCGATCGCACGCTGATGAGCACCGCCTCCCGCACCATCCACTGCGCGCATGCCATCGGACCCGATGGGCCAATGGCGGGCGCGCAGACGATCCGGATCGACGGTAGCAACATTGCTTCGATCGAGCCGGCAGCGCTTGCCGAAGACGCGCTGCTGGCGATGCCGGCGCTGGTCAATGCGCACGACCATGGCCGCGCCATCCGCACCAGTTCGATCGGCGCCGACGCCAAGCCGCTGGAATCCTGGCTGCATTATCTGGCGCTGTTTCCCTCGGTCGATCCCTATCTGGCCGCGGCCATGACCTTCGCCAACAGCGCGCTCGGCGGCGCCGGCACCGTGATGGTGCATTATACCCGGGCTCAGGGACTGACGGATCTTCCCACCGAAGCCGCGGAAGTGGCGCGCGCCGCCCGCGATGTCGGCGTCCGCGTTGGCTTCGCGGTGTCGATGAAGGATCGTAACCCGCTGGTCTACGGCGCCAGCGAACCGATCCTGGCTGCCCTGCCCGCGCCATTGCGCGCCGACATCGAGCAACGCTTCCTGCGCGCGCCGCTGTCGCCGCGCGACTACATGGCGCTGGTCGATGACGTGGCTGCCGCGGCCGCTGGACCCGGCTTCGATGTGCAATACGGTCCGAACGGTGTGCAATGGTGCAGCGACGCGCTGCTAAAAGCCACCGCCGAGGCCTCCGATCGCACGGGCCGTCGCGTGCACATGCATCTGCTGGAAACGAAATACCAGCGGCAATGGGCCGACGCAGCCTATCCCGATGGCATTGTCAAAATGCTCGACGAGATCGGCCTGCTATCGCCTCGGCTGACGCTGGCGCATGGCGTCTGGGCGCGGCCAGCCGAACTCGAACTGCTGGCCGAGCGCGGTGTCACCATCGCGGTCAATACCAGCTCGAATCTGCATCTGCATTCCGGCCTGGCGCCGGTGCAGCAGATGACCAGAGCCGGCTGCGCGGTGGCGCTCGGAATCGACAGCAAGGCGCTCGATGACGACGACGATTCGCTGCGTGAATTGCGGCTGTCCTATCTGCTGCATGCCGGGACCGGCTTCGAACACGCGACACGGCATCAGGCGCTGCACGCCGCGGTCGGCCATGGCCGGTTCACGGTGACCAATATCCGGGAGGATGGCGCCCTCGCGCCGGGACGCGCCGCCGACCTGTTGCTGCTCGACTGGGCCGCGCTCGACGAGGACGGACTGCTGGATGCGCCCGATCCGATCAACCTGCTGTTCTCCCGGGCGACCGCGCGGCACATCCGCGAGCTGATCGTCGGCGGCCGCACCGTGGTGAAGGATCGTCACGTGCCCGGCATCGATCTCCCGGCGATCCGCACCGAGATACTGGCGCAGATGCGATCCGGAATGCGAAGCAGCGGCACGCTGGCGCAGGCGCTGGCGGCGCTCGATCACGGCATCGCGCGGCACTATCTGGCCGACCTGCCCTGCTGCTGAATCCATCAATTCGGTTTTGCGGGACCTCAGCCGGCCAAGGTCGAAGCCATGGATCGGGGGTAACGGTCGCAAACACCTGGCAGACAAGCTTACCGCAAAACGACCGCCTCGTACGGCCGCAATTAAGAGCATGACTCCCTCCGCCGTTGTGCCGTAGGTTCCCAGCCAACGCCCGGCTGGCGTCATTTCACCACAGGAGAACGCTTCGGTATGACACGCTTCGAAATCACCCGGCGCACGGCGCTGCTGACCTCTGCCGCCATCGCCGCGAACGTGCTCAATCCGATGCGGGCCTTTGCCCAGGAAACGCCGCGCAAGGGCGGCGTTTTCAACGTCCATTACGGCGCCGAGCAGCGCCAGCTCAACCCCAGCATCCAGGCCTCCACCGGCGTCTACATCATCGGCGGCAAGATCCAGGAATCGCTGGTCGACCTCGACGCCAACGGCAAGCCGGTCGGCGTGCTCGCCGAAAGCTGGGAATCCACTACGGACGGCAAGACCATCACCTTCAAGTTGCGCAAGGGCGTCACCTGGCACGACGGCAAGCCGTTCACCTCGGCCGACGTCGAGTTCACCGCCATGAACATGTGGAAGAAG
>JACMOT010000149.1 GCA_014377915.1 Tardiphaga sp. | reverse complement strand
CGATCTGGCCGCGCGCCTCAACGCCGTCGATCTGGTGAAGACCGCCCCCGAAGCCCTTGGCGGCAAGGGCGGCGGCGGCCGCCCCGACATGGCGCAGGCCGGCGGCCCCGACGGCGGCAAGGCCGACGCGGCACTGGCCGCGATTGAGAAGGCGATGAACGGTTAGCTCGTCATTCCGGGGCGCGAGCGCGTAAGCCGCGAGCGAACCCGGAATCCCGAGAAGGGACGATGAACATATGGAGGTTCCGGGTTAGCGTTCGGCTGACGCCGCCCGCGCCCCGGAACGACGTCCGGCAAGAGCAGCTCGCATGGACGTGAGCCGGTTGCACTGCGGCGATGGGTAGCCGCGGCGGCGGGTTACATCTCCGCGCCATCCGCGGCAAAATGCGGCATGAGCCATAACACCCCGTTGATTTCCACCGTCGTGGTCGGCCTGGTGCTGGCCTTCATTCTCGGAACCCTCGCGCATCGCATCCGCGTTTCGCCGCTGGTCGGCTATCTGATGGCCGGTGTGCTGATGGGACCGTTCACGCCCGGCTACGTCGCCGATCAGAACATTGCCAATGAACTGGCCGAAATCGGTATCATTCTGCTGATGTTCGGCGTCGGCCTGCATTTCTCGCTGAAGGATCTGTTGTCGGTCCGCAAGATCGCGATTCCCGGCGCCATCGTGCAGATCACGGTCGCCACCCTGCTGGGCATCGGCATGGGCAGGCTGCTCGGCTGGCCGATTGGCGGCGGGCTGGTGTTCGGCCTGGCCCTGTCGGTGGCTTCGACCGTGGTGCTGCTGCGCGCGCTGCAGGAGCGGCGGCTGGTCGACAGCGAACGCGGCCGTATCGCGATCGGCTGGCTGGTCGTCGAGGATCTGGCGATGGTGCTGACGCTGGTGCTGCTGCCGGCGCCCGCCGGCATTCTCAAGGGCGACGCCGGCAACGGCGCCGATCTGTCGACGATCGCAATGCCGGTGCTGGTCACGCTCGGCAAGGTCGCGGCTTTCGTGGTGTTCATGCTGGTGGTTGGCCGCCGCGTGATCCCGTGGCTGCTGCATTATGTGGCCCATACCGGCTCACGCGAATTGTTTCGCCTCGCGGTGTTTGCGATCTCGCTCGGCGTCGCCTTTGGCGCCGCGATCCTGTTCGACGTCTCCTTCGCGCTCGGCGCGTTCTTCGCCGGCATGATTCTCAGCGAATCCGAGCTCAGCCAGCGCGCCGCCTCCGAAACCCTGCCGCTGCGCGACGCCTTCGCGGTGCTGTTCTTCGTTTCGGTCGGCATGCTGGTGGATCCCGCGATCATCCTGCGCGAGCCGCTGCCGCTGCTGGCCACCGTGCTGATCATCATCTTCGGCAAATCGATTGCCGCGTTCGGCATCGTTCGGCTGTTCGGCTATCCCATCTCGACGGCGCTGACGATCTCCGCGAGCCTGGCGCAGATCGGGGAGTTTTCCTTTATTCTGGTCAGCCTTGGCGTCAGTCTGGCGCTGCTGCCGGATCGTGGCCGCGACCTGGTGCTGGCCGGCGCGATCATTTCGATCATGCTGAATCCGATGTTCTTCGCGCTGCTTGACCGCGCACTGGCGAGGGATGATGCCAGGAAGCCCAACGAGATCAAGCCGGCCTTGAAGGAAAGCGTGGAGGCGCGCGTGCTGTGGGAGACCCAGCTCAGCGACCACGTCGTGCTGGTCGGCCATGGCCGTGTCGGCAAGGTGGTCAGCGCCGCGTTGCGCAGCCTCGGCACCTCGGTGCTGGTGATCGAGGACGATCAGGGGCTGGTCGAGGCCCTGCACAAGGAAGGCATCGAGGTCATCCTCGGCAATGCCGCCGCGCCTGACATGTTGGAGGCCGCCAACATCACCGGCGCGCGCGGATTGCTGGTCGCGATCCCCGATGCGTTCGAAGGCGGCCAGATCGTCGCCAAGGCGCGCGCGCTGAGCCAGACCCTGCCGATCATTGCGCGTGCGCATTCCGAGGAAGAGATCGCGCATCTCAAGCATCACGGCGCCAATGAGGTGATCATGGGCGAGCAGGAAATCGCCAAGGCGATGCTGGCACAGATTGCGATGGCAGCGCGGGCGACGGCGTAGTTTCGTATCGGCCGTGCGCTCCCTCGCCCCGCGCTTGCGGGGAGAGGGCGGGGTGAGGGGTGCTTCCGATCTGCAAATGCGGAGAAAACGCGTGCCTCGCCCCTCACCCGACATTAGCTGCGCGAATGCCGAGCTCTCCCCGCAAAGAGCTGGAAGAGGTTAAGAGGCCGCGATCGTCTTTCGTAGAAATGCGAAGCCGAGCGACTGGCTCTGCGCCTGCTTGGTGTTGTCCACGGCGCCGGAATGGCCGCCAGCGACGGTCTCGTTGAACCAGACCGGATAGCCCAGTTGCTCCAGCCTTGCGGCCATCTTGCGGGCATGGCCGGGATGGACGCGGTCGTCGGTCCGGTTGGTGGTGATGAAGATCGGCGGATAATGCTTGCCGGGCTCGATCAGATGATACGGCGAGAATTTTCGGATGAAATCCCATTCCGCCGGAATTTCCGGATCGCCATATTCCGCGATCCAGCTTTGCCCGGCCAGCAGCTTGGTGTAGCGCGACATGTCCAGAAGCGGCACGCTGCACCAGATCGCGCCGAACAATTCCGGATAGCGCGTCAGCATGTTGCCGACCAGCAGCCCGCCATTGCTGCCGCCGTGACAGGCGAGTTTTTGCGCGGAGGTCACGCCCGACGCCGCGAGGTCGCGCGCCACGGCGGCGAAATCATCATGGGCGAGATGTTTTGTCGCCTTGCGCGAGGCGAGATGCCAGGCCGGGCCGAATTCGCCGCCGCCGCGAATATTGGCGATCGCATAGAGATGGCCCGCTTCAAGCCACAGCTTGCCCGCGATGCCCATATAAGCGGGCGTCACCGACACCTCGAAGCCGCCATAGCCGTACAGAACAGTCGGCCGCGGCGTGCGTGAATCGGCGAGCTTCTTGCCGATCAGGAAATAGGGGATGTGGGTGCCGTCGGCGGCGACCGCGTGGCACTGCTTGACCTCGATGCCGTCGGAATCGAAATTGCGCGGCGCGTGCTTCAATTCCTCCAGGGGCCCGTTGCCATGCCATAGCGCCGTGGTGGTCGGGCGGTCGAAGCCGGTGGTGGTGAGCAGCACGTCTTCGCCGAGGTCGGCATCATCTTCGCCGCCAAACGCCGCGGCGCTGATCGTGGCGTTGTCGGGCAGGCCCGGGATCGCGGTCTCCACCCAGCCTTCGCCGTGTCGCTGCGTCAGCGTGATGCGACCACGGACGTTGTCGAGAATTTCCAGCACGACGCCATGGCGCGTCTCGAGCCAGGATTGCAGCGCGCGAACCGGCGTCGGCGTGAAGATGATCTCGAAGTCCCGATGGCCGTCGATGAAACGGTCGAGATGGATGACCGCCACCGCGCCCGTCGGGATGGTCAGTTCGCCGACCTTCCAGTCCTGCTTCGGACTGACGATCAGATCGTCGGCGTCACAACCAATGTCGATCTCGTCGGGCAATTCCAGCCGAACACGCTTTCCGGCATGCGGTCCTTCCGCCTGCTCGACGAAGATATGCGAGCGCGTAAAGTCCAGCGCCCGCCAGTACATTGCGCGGCGATGCGTGGGCCGGCGGTTGACGCCGAACCATGCCGCGACGTCCTGCTTCTCCGCCTCGAACACGATCTCGGCCGCGGAAATCGGTGTGCCGCGCGTCCATTTGCGGATCACGCGGGCATAGCCGGCCTCGGTGGTATCCTCGGCGGTCTGTGCGCTGCCGAACAGCAGCGTGTCCTGATCCTGCCAGCTCGCTTGCGTCTTGGCCTTTGGAATGAAGAAGCCATTGTTGACGAAGCTTTTGCTGGTGATGTCGAATTCGCGGACCTCGACGGCGTCGGTGCCGTTGAACGACAGGCTGATCAACGCGCGGCTCTTGTCGGGCGAACGCGCGGCGCCGGAAAACGCCCAGGAGATGCCTTCCGCGGCGTTCAGCGCATCGATGTCGAGCAGCACGTCCCAGTCGGGCGTATCGGTCTTGTAGCTGGCAAGCGTGGTGCGCCGCCACAGCCCGCGCGGATGCGCCGCGTCCTTCCAGAAATTGTACAGATGCTCGCCGGACTTGCCGACAAAGGCGATGCGGTCGTCGGCGTTGAGGATTTTCAGCACCGCGGCGTAATCGGCGCGGTAGGCGTCGTCGCACAGCGCCGCGTCGGTGCGCGCATTCTGTGCCTCGACCCAGGCCACGGCGCGCTCGCCCTCGATTTCCTCCAGCCAGAGCAGGGAATCATGGGTGCCGTCGGTCGGATTGGGTGAAGCCATCAATGATCTCCCTTAAAACAAAAATCCGGGCGCCTTGCGGCGGCCCGGAGTTCTTCCCCTCTCCCCCGTGCGAAGCGAAGCTTCGCTAGGTGGGAGAGGGTGGATCGAACCGCGTAGCGGTTCGAGACGGGAGAGGGGGGAGCCACGGGTGACGTCCCTGGTGGCTACCCCTCTCCCTGACCCTCCCCCGCAAGGGGGGAGGGGACATTTCTGCCGGTGTTCGCTGGCAGTTAAGCGGGCGCCATCACCTTGGTCAGGTTTTCCGCGACCTTG
>JACMOT010000148.1 GCA_014377915.1 Tardiphaga sp. | reverse complement strand
CTGACCACCAAGAAGCTGCCGCTGAAGGCGATCATCCACGAATTGCTGTGGTTTCTGGCCGGCGACACCAACATCAAATATCTCAAGGACAATGGTGTCTCGATCTGGGACGAATGGGCTGACGCCAATGGCGATCTCGGGCCGGTCTATGGCTCGCAGTGGCGCTCCTGGCCGGCGGCCGACGGCCGGGCGATCGACCAGATCGCGGGTGTCGTGGAGATGATCAAGCGCAATCCGGATTCGCGCCGGCTGATCGTGACGGCTTGGAATCCTGCCGACGTCGACAAAATGGCGCTGCCGCCGTGCCATTGCCTGTTCCAGTTCTATGTCGCGAATGGCAAGCTGTCCTGCCAGCTGTACCAGCGCTCCGCCGACGTGTTTCTCGGCGTGCCGTTCAACATTGCCTCCTATGCGCTGCTGACGATGATGGTGGCGCAGGTCACCGGCCTGAAGGCGGGCGACTTTATCCACACGCTGGGCGACGCGCATCTGTACTCCAACCATCTCGACCAGGCCCGGCTGCAGCTGACGCGCGCCACGCGCCCGCTGCCGGTGATGAAGCTCAATCCCGAAGTGAAGGACATCTTTGCGTTTCGCTATGAGGATTTTGCGCTCAAAGGTTACGACCCGCATCCGCATATCAAGGCGGAAGTGGCGGTGTAGGCCATGGCGCAGGATCGGGCCACGTTCCAGCAATTGGCTGAAGAACGCCTTGCTGAGGCGACACTGTTGCTCGCGCAAGGTTATCCGTCGGGCGCCTATTATCTGGCTGGGTATGCGGTTGAATGCGCCCTCAAGGCAAGCATCGCCACCCGCTTTAAGGCTGACGAAATACCTGATAAATCACTGGTCAATAGCGTCTACACGCACAAGCTGATCGAGTTGCTCCGTCTTTCGGGATTAGAGCATGAAGTAAAAGCCGACAAGACGCTGTCCGGCTCCTGGACGGTTGCTTCGGAATGGTCGGAGCAGGCTCGTTACAGGGCTTGGACAACAGATGAGGCATCAGCAATGCTGAACGCAATCAGTGGCAATGAAGGATTGCTAAAATGGCTATTGAATCGCTTGTAGACTCGAAGTTCAACGCCTCAACCAAACTCGTTGACAAATTGATCGCGCAGGGTGCCCCGCTGCTGGCTTCATACTGGCAGTTTCGCGAAGAGGATGGTCAGTGGACGTTGATCTTGGTGCCCCCTTCGGCGGATCAGAAAAGCGTCTTGCTAACGAAGGCGCTCGATCTGCTTGCACAGAATCCCTATCGCTCGGTATTCGCGCTCTCCGATACCCGGGTAGATAGCCATCAGATCGAACGTGCCAAAGTCCTCGGTGCCTACATTCGGATAGACCCCTATATCGGAGTGCGCATCGATATGACCTTTACGGGCGGCCAATTCTTCGAGAGCGTGATCCCGGTATATTTCAAGCCCGAACTGATGACGCACCTCTCGGTCGCATCGTGATCTCTGTCATCCTCATCGTGGCCGTCGCCGAGAATGGCGTGATCGGGCAGGGCAATGCGATCCCGTGGCGGCTGAAGTCCGACATGCAGCGCCTGAAGGCGATGACCATGGGCAAGCCGATCGTGATGGGCCGCAAGACGTTCGAATCGTTTCCGCGACGGCCGCTGCCCGGCCGCACCAATATCGTCATCACCCGCAACGCCGCTTACCAGGCAGCGGGCGCGGTGGTGACCACCTCGTTCGACGCCGCCCGCGACGCCGCGCTCGGCGACGCGCTGCGGCGTTCTGCCACCGAGATCGCGGTGCTCGGCGGCGCGGAGATCTACGCGCAGTGGATGGGGCTCGCCGACCGGCTGGAAATCACCGAGGTCCATGCCCGGCCGGATGGCGATACGTATCTGCCGGCGATCGATCCCGCGGTATGGGAAGAAGCGGCGCGGGAGCGCCAGTCCGCCTCGGCCGCCGACAGCGCCGACTTCTCCTATGTGACATATCGCCGACGCCGCCCGTATTAACGTCGTTTGCGACTGTTAACATTGACAATTGTGGCTTTAAGCATAGCTCCAGCTCTCCGGGCCCTGCGTTGTAAGAGACGGGTCCGTCCCCTATAAACCGTCCAGATGTGGCGTGACCGGTATGCCCGGCCCGCGCGGAGGAGATTGTGAATGCCGTGGAAGAATCAAGGCGGAGGTCCGTGGAACGCGGGACCCAAGGGACCATGGGGTTCTGGCCCGCAATCGTCCGGACCGAGGCCGCCTGATCTCGAGGATCTGCTGCGCCGCGGTCAGGACCGCCTGCAATCGCTGCTGCCCGGTGGCTTCGTCAGCGGCATGGGCATCGCCCTGGTGCTGGTCGCCGCGCTGGTGATCTGGGGCCTGTCCGGCTTCTTCAAGGTACAGTCCGAAGAGCTCGGCGTCGTGCTGCGCTTCGGCAAGCATGTTCGCACCGTGCAGCCCGGCCTGAACTACCATCTGCCCTATCCGATCGAGACGGTGTTGTTGCCGAAGGCGCTGCGCGTCTCGACGCTCAGCATTGGCATGACGCTCGGCGACGATCCCTCGCGCCGCGGCCGCACCATGCGTGATGTGCCCGAGGAAAGCCTGATGCTGACCGGCGACGAGAACATCGTCGACGTCGACTTCACGGTGCTGTGGCGGATCAAGCCGGACGGTGTCGGCAACTTCCTGTTCAACATCCAGAACCCCGAAGGTACCGTGAAAGCGGTCGCCGAGAGCGCGATGCGCGAAGTGGTGGGCCGGGCCAACATCCAGCCGGTTCTGACCGGCGCCCGTACCACGACCGAAGCCAATGTGCAGGAACTGATGCAGAAGACGCTCGACGGCTACGCTGCCGGCGTTCTGGTGCAGCAGGTGCAGATGCAGAAAGTCGATCCGCCGGCCCAGGTGATCGACGCGTTTCGTGACGTGCAGGCCGCCCGTGCCGACCTCGAGCGCCTGCAGAACGAAGCCCAGACCTATGCCAACCGCGTCGTTCCCGATGCGCGCGGCCGTGCTTCGCAGATTTTGCAGGTCGCGGAAGGCTATAAGGAGCAGGCGATCGCCGAGGCCAAGGGCCAGAGCTCGCGCTTCCTGAACGTCTACGACGAGTACAAGAAGGCGCCCGACGTGACCCGTCAGCGCATCTATCTTGAAACCATGGAGCGGATCCTCGGCAATGCCGAGAAGCTGGTCTATGATGGCGGCGCCGCCTCCCAAGGTGTCGTACCCTATCTTCCCCTCAACGAACTGACGCCGCGTCGTCAGCCCCCGGCGACATCAGGTCAGCCTCAGCCTAGCGGGAGCACCCGATGAAGACCGGTATCTCGGGCATCGTCGCCCTGATCGTCCTGCTGGCCGTCATTATTGTCGGCTACAGCACGATCTTCACTGTTCGGCAGACCGAACAGGTCCTCGTGGTCCGGCTCGGCGAGCCGGTCCGCGTGGTCACCGAACCCGGTCTGAATTTCAAGATGCCGTTCATCGACAGCGTGATCTCGATCGACAAGCGCATCCTCGATCTTGAAAATCCGGCGCAGGAAGTCATCGCGTCGGATCAGAAGCGGCTGGTGGTCGATGCTTTCGCCCGCTACCGCATCAAGAACGCGCTGCGCTTCTATCAGAGCATCGGGTCGATCCAGGGGGCCAACATCCAGTTGACCACGTTGCTCAACGCATCGTTGCGCCGCGTGCTGGGCGAGGTGACCTTCATCCAGGTGGTGCGTGACGAACGCGAAGCCCTGATGAACAAGATCCGCGATCAGCTCGACAAGGAGGCCGATGGCTACGGTATCGCCGTTGTGGATGTCCGCATCCGCCGCGCCGATCTGCCGGAGGCGAACAGCCAGGCGGTGTATCAGCGGATGCAGACGGAACGTCAGCGCGAAGCCGCTGAATTCCGTGCGCAGGGCGGCCAGAAGGCGCAGGAGATCCGCTCCAAGGCGGATCGCGAAGCCACGGTGATCATCGCCGAGGCCAACTCCACCTCCGAAACCGTTCGCGGTACCGGCGATGGCGAGCGCAACCGGCTGTTCGCGGAAGCCTACGGCAAGGACGCCGATTTCTTCGCCTTCTACCGCTCCATGACGGCGTATGAAAACAGCTTGAAGGGCAACGACACCCGGTTCCTGCTGCGGCCGGATTCGGAGTTCTTCCGCTTCTTCGCCAATCCGACCGGCAAGGCGGCCGAGGCGAAGCCGTAAACCACAAGCCATGATCGATCGGCCGGCTCGAACTGCAGTTTTGCGTTCGCTGTCGCTCTGATCTAAAGGAGAGGCGCGCCCTGACAGGCGCGCCTCTTTTTTTGAAAAAAATGCGCTTAGGGTGCGAACGGTTCGGGAGTTGAAGTCGGATGGGGTCCATAGCGTTCGGCGACTTCCTGATCGGCATCGGTATTTTGTTCGTGCTGGAAGGTCTCCTGTTTCTGGCCATTCCAGGCTGGATGCGGCGCGCCATGAAAAGTGCGCTGGCCGCCCCTGACAATATTTTGCGGATCGCCGGCATCGGCTCTGCCATTGGTGGCTTGATCCTGATCTGGTTCGTACGCCGGTAACCGCGCCCTCCAGCCCTCGCCTCACACCGAAAAATGCTGACCGATCAACGTGATCGTGCGTTTTTTCGTCCGCAATTTGCCGCAATCTGCGATCCTGATGACAAAGCCACACGGCGGCCCCGGCAGGCTTGCGCCGACGCGCCGTTCGGGCGCAATCTGCACCATTGCCGACCCTCTCCAGGAGACGTTTGTCCCATGCCTATTGCGATTCCAGCCCTGAGCGCTCGCCTTCGCCCGTTGCTGACGGGGGCCTGCCTTGGAGCCGCCGTCGCCATTTTTTCCGCGCCGGCCGTTGCCCGCGGTCCCGACGGGATCGCGGATGTCGCCGAGAAGGTGATCGACGCGGTGGTCAATATTTCCACCACTCAGACCGTCGATGCCAACAAGGGCAGTGGCGACAAGAGCGCCGGTGACAATCCGCGCGGAGCGATGCCGCAACTGCCGCCGGGATCGCCATTCGAGGAATTTTTCGACGACTTCTTCAAGAACCGCAAGGGAGGCCCCGGCGGCGACAAGAACGGTGGCATGCAGCCGCGCAAGACCAACTCGCTGGGCTCCGGCTTCATCATCGACACCTCCGGCATCGTGGTCACCAACAACCATGTCATCGCCGATGCCGACGAGATCAACGTCATCATGAATGACGGTACCAAGATCAAGGCAGAGCTGGTCGGTGTCGACAAGAAGACCGATCTGGCAGTGCTGAAGTTCAAGCCGGTGAAGCCGCTGATCGCGGTGAAGTTCGGCGATTCCGAGAAGCTGCGGCTCGGCGAATGGGTGATTGCGATCGGCAACCCGTTCAGTCTCGGCGGCACCGTCACCGCCGGCATCGTCTCGGCGCGGAACCGCGACATCAATTCCGGTCCCTATGACAGCTATATCCAGACCGACGCAGCGATCAATCGCGGCAATTCCGGCGGTCCGCTGTTTAACCTCGACGGTGATGTGATCGGCGTCAACACGCTGATCATCTCGCCGTCCGGCGGCTCGATCGGCATCGGCTTTGCGGTGCCGTCGAAGACGGTGACCCAGGTGGTCGCGCAGTTGCGCGAATTCGGTGAGCTGCGCCGTGGCTGGCTCGGTGTCCGCATCCAGCCGGTCACCGACGAGATCGCCGAGAGCCTGAACATCAAGCCCGCGCGTGGCGCGCTGATCGCCGGCATCGACGACAAGGGTCCGGCCAAGCCTGCCGGCCTCGAGACCGGCGACGTCGTCGTCAAGTTCGACGGCAAGGACATCAAGGAGCCGAAGGACCTGTCGCGCGTGGTCGCCGATACCGCGGTCGGCAAGGCGGTTGACGTGCTGATCATCCGGATGGGTAAGGAAGAAACCAGACAGGTCACGCTCGGTCGGCTCGAGGACAGCGAGAAGCCGGTACAGGCCTCGGTG
>JACMOT010000147.1 GCA_014377915.1 Tardiphaga sp. | reverse complement strand
TTTCCTGGCCGCCGATGCGGATCGAGCCGGCATCGGCATGCGAGGCGCCGGACAGCGCGTTGAGCAGCGTGGTCTTGCCGGAGCCATTCGGCCCGATGATCGCCTGCACGATGCCGCGCGGCACGTCGAGATCGACGCCGTCGAGCGCGACCAGCCCGCCGAACCGGCGAGTCACGCCGCGCGCCGCAATGATCGGAGCGTCCGTCATCGCGCGACCGCGCGGCGTGGAAGCAGTGATCCCAGCGAGGCGAGGCCGCCCGGCGCCAGCACAATCACCGCGATGACACCGAGACCATAGAGCACGAGATACCATTGCCCGAGAAAGCGCAGCATCTCCGGCAGGATCGTCAGTGCCACCGCGCCGATGATGCAGCCCGTGATCGAGCCCATGCCGCCGACGATCAGCATGGTCATTAGAAGGATCGCCTGCACGCCGGAAAAACTGTCCGGGCTGATGAAGCGGATCGAGGAGGCGTAGAGGCAGCCGGCGAGGCCGGCATAGACCGCGCCGATCATGAAGGCGAGCAGCTTGGTTCGCGTCGTGTCGACGCCGCTCTGCTCGGCGGCGATCTCGCTGTCCTTGGTCGCGATCATGGCGCGGCCGAGCGACGAGTGGCGGATCCGCGCCGCGACCAGCGCCGCCAGCGCCAGCGCCGCGATCAGCAGATAATAATGCTGCACCTGGCCTTGCGGGCCGAAGCCGAACAGGCTGATGCCGGGAATCGCGCGCAGGCCCGACGTGCCGCCGGTGACCGGTTCCCAGTGCACGATGATCAGCCGGACGATTTCGCCGAAACCGATCGTGGTCATCGCCAGATAATAAGTCCGCAGCCGCAGCGTCGGCAGGCCGAGCACCAGGCTGGCCAGCATCACCACCAGCGCCGACAGCACCGGCGTGGTGATCCAGGGCAGTCCGGCCTTGCTGGCGATCGCGGTGGTGTAGGCGCCGAGTCCGTAAAACGCGGCCTGGCCGAAATTGATCTGGCCGGTCCAGCCGGTGGCGAAGTTCAGGCCGAGCACGACGATGGCGTTGAGGATGGCGATGTTGAGCAATTGGATGACATAGCCGTCGCGGGCTGCGATCGGGATCAGCAGCGCAACGGCGGCACACAGCCAAAGGGGGATATGGCGTTTCACCTCACACCTTCTCGCTGCTCTTCTCGCCGAACAGCCCGCGGGGCCAGGCGACCAGAACCATGATCATGACGATGAAGGCATAGGCATCGCGAAAATTCGACGAGATGTAGCGCGCGCCAAAGGTCTCGATCAGGCCGAGAAACAATCCGCCGATCACCGCGCCGGGCAGATTGCCGAAGCCGCCGATCACGCTGACGACAAAGCCCTTCAGCCCGAGGCTGCCGCCCATGGTCGGTTCGGCCAGGAAGATCGGCGCCACCAGCAGGCCGGCGACGCCGGACAGCATGGCACCGAGCGCGAAGGCCACCGCGATGGTGCGGTTGACGGGAATGCCGACCAGCCGCGCGGTGTGCAGATCCTGCGCGGTGGCCTGCATCAAGATGCCGAACCGCGTTCGGGTGAGCATCAGATATTGCAGCAGCAGGATCACCGCCAGCGTGCCGAAGATGAACAGCTGGTGCATCGAGATCACCACGCCGGCGAAGCGCAGCGGCGGGCCGCGTACCGGCGAGGGCAGCGACACCGGCAGCGGTCCCCAGATGATCAGCGCCAGGTTTTCCAGCACGATTCCCATCGCGATGGTGGTGAGGATCACCAGGAATGGCGGACGCCCGCGCAACGGGAAATACACCAGCACCATGAAGACGATGCCGATCAGCGCCATCGCCGCCATGGTGACCAGCCACGCCATCGGCACCGGCAATTCATGCGTCACCGCGCCGGAAATGCCGATGAAGGCGCCCAGCATCAAGAGCTGGCCCTGCGCGAAATTGACGATCTGCACGGTGTTGAAGATCAGCAGCAGGCCGAGCGCCACCAGCGCATAGATGCTGCCGAGCGCGAGGCCGTTGACGACGAGTTGGCCCATGAAAAGTGCCTAGTTCGATGCATTAAAAATGATGTTGGTGTCCCGGACGCGGTGCGGCATGTCAGGCGATGCCCTTGCATCGCCGCAATGCCGCTCCGCGGAGCCGGGACCTTACCGAGCGCCGGAGTTCGTGGCGGTCCCGGCTCTGCGGTGCACCACGCCGCCAGGCGGCGGCGCATTGCACCACGTCCGGGACACGGGTCCGCTAGCGAAATCGCATGTCAGAACCCGCTTTCCTTGATCGGGCCGAGCAGCTCCGGCGTCTTGCCCTTGTTGCGGTAGATGCCGAGCGTATGCGCGAGATCGCCATTGGCGTCGGCCTGGTAGCTGATCAACATGCCCTTCCAGTCCCTGGTCGCGGCCAGCGCGTCGCGGATAGCAGGCCTATCGCAGCCGACCTTCTCGAGGATGCCCTTCAGCAGGTAGATCGTGTCGTAATAGGAGACGGTGAAATTGTCGGCGGGCACCTTGTACTTGTCCTGCACGCGCTTGGCCCAGTCGATGATCTTCGGATCGGTCGAGGTCTGCGGGATCATGCCGCCGATCGCGTAATTGCCGTCGGCTTCCGCCGCCGCGAGATTGTTCAAAGTGGTCTGCGCGACAATGCTGGTATTGCCGATCACCGGCAGCTTGATGCCGAGGTCGCCCATCTGCTTCATCACCAGCGTGACGTCGGCGGGCCGGCCGAACAGGATGATGCTGTCGGCGCCCTTGTCCTTGGTCTCGAGCAGTTGCGCGCTCATGTCCTTGTCGGACGGCGCATAGGACGTCACCGCCACCGGCGACACGTTGAGCTTGCCGAGTGCCGCCTGGATGCCCTTGGAGGCACCGAGCCCGTAATCATCCGCGACCACCATGATGCCGGGCTTGGTCTTCGCCATGGTCTTGACGACATATTCCGGTATCAGCTCGGCGAGCTGGCCGTCATGGACATGGGTGCGGAACAGCCATTTCGAGCCCTGCGCGGTGACCTTGGCGTTGGTGGCGCCGACCAGGAACGGGGTTTCCGACTTGGTGACACCCTCGGTCTGCGCGAACACGTGCGGGCTGATCATCGAGCTCATGATCACCAGTGGCTTGCTGTCGATGATCCGGTTCATCGCGTTCAGCGCATCGGTCGAGGACGCGCCGGTGTCTTCGGTGGTCAGCGCGATCTTCTTGCCGCTGATGCCGCCATTGGCGTTGATCTCGTCGACCGCGAATTCGGCGCCGTTGCGCGCCTGGGTGCCGAGCAGTGCCAGGTTGCCGGTCAGCGGCGTGGTCAGGCCGATCGCGATCGCGGCCGGGCAGGCCGCGACTTCGGCCCTGGATTCCTGCGCGAAACCGGCGGACAGCACGAGGGCGGCGCCAGCCATCAAATTCTTCACGGAAGCGGAAAACATGGAAAATCCTTTATACAATCGGCATGTATTTTGTATGCAAGTGAAGTGCCAATTGCGCGCCGACCCCGTCTCGCGTTACGTCGAATCGCGATGGCCGGGCAGGAATGGCCATCACGGCGGGTAATCCAGTAATGTCAGTGGCGATGGCGAAGCATAGTTCTGTTCCGGCAACTGATCGAACCAGTGTCATCTACCGGGCGCTGTGGCACGCCATCATCGAGCAGGCGCTGCAGCCCGGCGCCAAGCTGCCGGAAGACGCGATCGGCGAGAAGTTCGGCGCCAGTCGCACCATCGTCCGCGCCGCGCTGGCGCAGCTTGCCGCCGAAGGCCTGGTCGAGCTGCGCCGCAACCGCGGTGCCGCGGTGGCGACGCCGAGCTGGGCCGAGGCGCGCGATATCTTCGATGTGCGGCTCGGCCTCGAGCGGCTGGTGGTCGGCAAGCTCGCCGGCGCTCTTCGCCGCGACCAGATCAAGGCGCTGAAGGCGCATGTCGATGCCGAGGAGGCAGCGCGCGGCAGCAACGCCGCGCTGTCGATCCGACTGGCGACATCCTTCCATATCCGGCTCGCGGAGATGACCGGCAATCCGGTGCTGGCGCGCTATGTCAGCGAGGTGGCGTCGCGCTGCGGCCTGATCCTGGCGCTGTACAGCCGGCCGCATTCCTCGGAATGCGCGGTCAGCGAACATCGCGCCATCATCGCCGCGCTGGCGGCCGGCGACGCCGCGCGCGCGACCACGCTGATGGATCATCACCTCGACGCGGTCGCCGACCGCGCGCTGATATCAGCCCATCCGCCGAAGGAACGCGACATCCAGGACATCCTGGCGCCCTACGCGCAGGAAGCGGCGGTGAAGAAGAAGCGGAAGTTGTAGTCTGTCATTCCGGAGCGCGAGCAACGCCAGTTGCGAGCGAATCCGAAATCCCGGAATGATATGACGATGAACATCCCGAGATTCCGGGTTCGCGGCCGGCTGTCGCCGTCCGCGCCCCGGAATGACCGTGTTGCCCTACGTTTCGATATCCATCCGCACCAGCACGCGTTCGGCGCTGTCGTTCCAGACGTCCATCTGCACGATCTGGCCGCCGCGCACGCCAAAGCGGTCGACATAGCGGTTGCCCTCGAACGCGGTGCCGTCGTGCCATTCGCCGTACAGCGTGCCGGTATTATAGACGATGGTCTCGCCATTGCCGGGCGACACGTCGG
>JACMOT010000146.1 GCA_014377915.1 Tardiphaga sp. | reverse complement strand
GCCGGCGATGCGGAGTTCGCCGATCGGTCGCGGCGGCCGCATGTCAGTCCGCGACGCAGCGATGCGGCGATCGAGGCGCAGGTGCTGGCCGTGCGCGATGCCCATCCCGCGTGGGGCGCGCGCAAGATCGCATCCTGCCTGTAACGCGCCGGCGTGTCGCCGCCGGCAACTTCCACCGTGCATGCGATCCTGTCCCGCAACGGCCGCATCATCCCGCCGCCGGGTGGGCGGGCACAGTTGCTCGGGCGGTTCGAGAAGGAGGCGCCGAACCAGCTGTGGCAGATGGACTTCAAAGGCCGCATGCCACTGGAGAACGGCTCGGCGAGCCATCCGCTGACCGTGATCGACGACCACTCGCGCTATTCGCTGTGCATCGGCGCTTGCGCCAACGAACAAAGCACAACGGTGCAGCAGCACCTGACCTGCACCTTCCGCCGCTACGGCATGCCGGATGCGCTGTTCGTCGACAACGGCTCGCCATGGGGTGACAGCGGCGGCTCACGCTGGACAGCCCTGCGGGTCTGGCTGCTGCGGCTCGGCGTCGATATGATCTATGCTAGGCCCTATCATCCGCAAAGCCGCGGCAAGAACGAACGTTTCCACCGCACGCTCAAGGCCGAGGTGTTCGCCCTGCGGCGCTTCCGCAACCTGCTGGAGGTTCAGCGTGCCTGCGATGCCTGGCGCACCGTCTACAACTGCCAACGCCCTCATGAGGCGCTCGACATGGACGTTCCCGCCTCGCGCTACAAGCCCAGTGCGCGACCGATGCCGGACAAGCCGGCCGAGATCGAATACGCCGACGGCGAGATCGTCCGCCGCGTCTCCGACGATCGGTGCATCAGTTTCAGGAACAGGCCTTGGCGCGTGCCAAAAGCCTTCCGCGGCGAGCGCTTGGCAATCCGCCCTAAGGACCGCGACGGCCACTACGGTGTGTTCTTCGGAAGCCGGCAAGTCGGCGAAATCGACTTGACCGGCAGCAAAAGTGTCAGTGATGTATCCGAACAGGCGTCAGCTATGTCTCCGGGCTGAACAAAGAGCGGGGCGAGGGAAACAAGCGCTACTTCATCGCCATCGCACAGTTGCCCTGCTCGATGGGGCGGAACGCTTCGGCGGCCGGGATGGTCTCGATCAGCTTGTAGAAGTCCCACGGCGCCTTGGATTCCTGCGGCGTCTTGACCTGGAACAGATACATGTTGTGGATGTGGCGGCCGTCGGCGCGGACCTTGCCTTCGCCGAACAGCGGATCCTTCGACGGCAGCTCTTTCATCTTGGCGACCACCGCCTGCCCGTCCGACGAGTCGGCCGCGGCTGCCGCCCGCAGATAATGCAGCGTGCCGGCATAGACGCCGGCCTGATTGGCGGTCGGACGCCGGCCGTTCATCTGAGCCGCGAAACGATCGGCGAACTTGCGGGTGCCCTCGTCGGTGTCCCAATAGAAGCCTTCGGTCAGATACAGTCCCTTGGCATCCTTCAGGCCGATCGCGTTGACGTCGCTGAGCTGCATCAGCAAAGCCGCCAATTCCTGGCCGCCGGCCTGCAGGCCGAATTCCGACGCCGTCTTGACCGAGTTGACGGTGTCGCCGACCGCATTGGCGAAGGCCACGATCTTCGCCTTGCTCGACTGCGCCTGCAGCAGGAAGGACGAGAAGTCGGACGTGCCCGTCGGATGCCGAACGGCGCCCAGAATTTTGCCGTTCTCCGACTTGATGACGTCGGAGGCGTCCTTCTCCAGCGCGTGGCCGAACGCATAGTCGGCGGTGACGAAGAACCAGGTGTCCTTCTTGGCGCGCAGCAGCGCCAGCGCGGTGCCATGCGCCAGCGCCCAGGTGTCGTAGGTCCAGTGCACGGTGTTCGGCGAGCACTTCTCGCCGGTCAGAAGCGAAGTGCCCGGCCCCGACGCCACGAAGGCCGTCTTGCTGCCGCGCACCACTTCCTGCACGGCCAGCGCGACCGACGAGAACGGCACGTCGAGAATGACATCGATCTTGTCGATGTCGATCCAGCGCTTCGCCAGCGATGCGCCGATGTCGGCCTTGTTCTGGTGATCCGCCTGCATCAACTCGACCTTGAGGTCCGGCTTCTCGGCCTTGAAATCCTCGATCGCAAGTTTCGCTGCGACGACGGAACCGGGGCCGGTCGAGTCCGCGGCAAAACCGCTGAGGTCGGTCAGCACGCCGAGCTTGATCGTCTTGTTCGGAATCTCCGCGCTGGCTGGTGATAGCGACGTCAGCACGGCGGGCGTGCCGGCGAGCAGCAACATTTTCATCTTGTTCATCTGGTATCCTCCCAATGGTCGTTTTGTTGTTCGTTGGTGTCGTCGTACGGCTAGCCCCGCATCTTGCTCAGAACTTCCTGCGCCACGTCGATGCGAACGGTCTTCTGCTCGACCAGCACCCTGGCGACCGCATCGACTTCGTCGCCGACGCCGCCGGCCATGATCGCGACGTTCTGCGCATGCAGCGCCATGTGGCCGGACTGAATGCCGACCGTGGCCAGCGCCTTCAACGCCGAGAAATTCTGCGCCAGGCCAACCGCTGCGATGATCCGGGCCAGCCGTTCCGCGGTGGTGACGCCGAGGATTTTCAGGCAGGCCTGGGCGGTTGGATGGATCTTGGTCGCGCCGCCGATCAGGCCGACCGCGAGCGGCAGTTCTATCGAGCCGCTGAGATCGCCGTCCTTGTTGATCTCGTAGCGCGTCAGGCTGGTGTAACGGCCGTCGGGGGCGGCATAGGCGTGCGCCCCCGCCTCGACCGCGCGTGTGTCGTTGCCGGTCGCCAGCACGACGGCGCTGATGCCGTTCATGATGCCCTTGTTATGGGTGGCCGGGCGATAGGGATCGGCGGCGGCAAAGTGGTAGGCGCTGAGGATGCCGTCGCGCACGCTTGCGCCGCCGATCTCATCGAGCTTCCACACCGCATGCGCGCGCGCCAGCCGCCGGTCGGCGAGATTGGAGAGGATGCGCAGGAACACCCGGCCGCCGGTCCAGCCGGCGATGTGCGGCGCGATCTTCTCGGCCATAGTGTTGACGGCGTTGGCGCCCATCGCGTCGCGGGTATCGACGATCAGGTGGGTGATCAGCATGGTGCCGCCCAGCGTATCGAGGATGCGCACCTCGACATCGCGAAAGCCGCCGCCGAGCTTCACCAGCAGCGGATCACAGCCGTCGCAGATCGCGCGGATCTCGTCGCGCCGTTCCAGCAGCCGCAGCCGCGCGGCGTGCGGATCGGGCACATCGACCGCCTGCACCTGCGCGATCATCAGCGTCCCCGACACCGAGGTCGTGAATCCCTGATCGTAAGTCTGGCGCGACGCGTTGCAGACGGCGGCGACGACGGAGGATTCCTCGGTCGCCATCGGGATCAGAACGTCTTCGCCGTCGATCTTCACATTCGTGGCAATGCCGATGGGAATGTTCATCGTGGCGATGACGTTCTCGATCATCTTGTCCGCCAATGGCACCGGCAGGTTGCCCATGTCGGCGAGATGCCGCGTGGTCGCGTCGTCGAGCCCGGCGAAGGCGGCCACGAGGTCGAGGCGCTCCTGCGGCGACTTGCGGTGAAAGCCGCCGATCCGCGACGAGCGGTTGTGGCCGTGCTGGGGGATGGTCATAGAGCGTCTCCGGTCCGATGCCTCTGAGGGGCTTTTCGGTTGCGGAAACTGTACGGTGAGAGGGGTACGCCGCAAGGAACGCTTTGCACTATTTGGCTAAGGTCCGTACCATCGGTGCAATGGGTACAGTTCAGCAGCCTGACCGGGGGAACAGCCGCTCGCGGGTCGAAACCATCGTGGACGAGGTCATTTCCCGCATCGAGCGGGGGCTGATCCGGCCCGGCGAACGCCTGCCCTCGACGCGCCACGCGGCACTCGCCTTCGCGGCCTCCAAGAACACCATCGTCGATGCCTATGATCGTCTGGTAGCCGCCGGCCAGATCGAGAGCCGCCCCGGCTCCGGCTTCTACGTGTCGCTGAACCGGACGAAGGGCACGCAGACGCCTGAGCCTGCGCGCATCGACGCGGTCGACAGCGTCTGGCTGCTGCGCGAACAGCTCGAGAAGCGCTACGAGGTTCGCGTCGGCGATGGCCGGCCGCCTCCGGCCTGGATGGAGGGCGCCGAGATCGGCCAGTTGCGGCCGGTGAGCCGGCCCGGCCAGCGCACCCTGCCCGAGAGCTATGGCAGTCCCTACGGCCTGCTGGCGCTGCGCGAACGTATCGCGGGCTTCCTGACCGAGCGCTCGATCGCGGCTGCGCCGGCGCAGGTGTTGTTGACCCAGGGTGCCAACGACGCGCTCGACATGATCGTGCGCCAGTTCGTCGAGCCGGGCGACGCCGTACTGGTCGACAGCCCCGGCTACTATCCGCTGTTCGGCAAGCTGCGGCTGGCGAAGGCCCGCCTGATCGGCGTCCGCCGCACGGTCGATGGCCCGGATCCCGACGATCTCGCCGCCAAGGCTGCGGCATCAGGCGCCAAAATCTTCTTCACGCAGTCGCTGGCGCAGAATCCGACGGGCTGCTCGATCACCCTGCCCGTGGCGTACCGCGTGTTGCGAACCGCCAGCGAACTGAACTTGCGGATCGTGGAATCCGATCCGTTCGCCGACGTGCTGGCGAATGCGACGCCGCGGCTGGCGGCGCTCGACCAGCTCGACCGCGTGACCTATGTCGGCACCTTCGCGAAAACCCTGTCAGCCAGCCTGCGCTCCGGCTACATCGCGGGCAATACCGACGTGATCGGCCAGCTCGCTGATCTCAAGATGATCACGCGTGCCAACTCTTCCGGCTATGTCGAGCAGATCATTTTCGATCTGATCACCAGCGGGCGCTACCGCGGCCATCTGAAGCGCCTCACCGGACGGATCGAGGAAGCCACGCGCCAGGCATTTGACACCTTGCAGCAGATCGGCCTGCCGGTGTTCGGCCAGCCGCGCGGCGGATTTTACATGTGGTGCGGATTGCCCGAGCACATCAACGACACGCAGCTATCGCGCATCGCCGCCGAGCAGAGCATCCTGCTGGCGCCCGGCTCCGCCTTCAATCCGGACGGGTCGTCATCACCGCCAGCCATGCGTGTCAACATCGCCCATGTCGGCGACCCGCGCTTCCGAGATTTCATCGCCGAACATTGCGCGTGACGCCCGTGCCTCAGCGATCGTTCAGCATGCCCTCGTGCGGCAATCCCTCGATCGGGCATTCCTCGACGCCGACCGTGGTGCGGGTGAAGGCCTCGACATTGTCGCGGGCCTTTTCGGGATCGTTGACCCAGGTCGAATAGAAATCGAACGGGCAGCCCGAGACGCACTTGTTGCTCTCGCCGGAATTGATGGTGCCGGTGTAGCCGCGGTGCAGCAGCTTGAACAGATGGTTCTCCGATTGTCCGGTGCGCCGCGCATCGCGGATCAGCGATTTCGACAGCGCCGCATACTGGATGCCGTAATCCTCCTCGCCGCATTCGCCGAGCGTGCGGCCGTCGAAGCCGATGATCGCGGAGTGGCCGAAATACGAGTAGACGCCGTCGAATCCGGAAGCGTTGGCAACGGCGACATAGACGTTGTTCGCCCAGGCCATCGCCTTGGCCATCAGCACATGCTGGTCCTTGGCCGGATACATGTGGCCCTGGCAGCGCACGATCAGTTCGGCGCCCTTCAGCGCGCAGTCGCGCCAGATCTCGGGATAGTTGCCGTCGTCGCAGATGATCAGCGAGACCTTCAGGCCTTTTGGGCCTTCCGACACATAGGTGCAGTTGCCGGGATACCAGCCCTCGATCGGCACCCACGGCATGATCTTGCGATATTTCTGCACGATCTCGCCCTGATCGTTCATCAGGATCAGCGTGTTGTACGGCGCCTTGTTGGGATATTGTTCATGCCGCTCGCCGGTCAGCGAGAACACGCCCCACACTTTCGCCTTGCGGCAGGCGACTGCGAAGATGTCGATCTCCTCGCCCGGGACCTGTGAAGCCGTCTCGTACATCTCCGCGGAGTCGTCCATGATGCCCTGCGTCGAATATTCCGGGAAGATCACCAAGTCCATGCCGGGCAGTCCGGACTTCATGCCGACGATCATGTCGGCGATCTTGTGCGCGTTGGCCAGCACCTCGGCCTTGGTATGCAGCCGCGGCATCTTGTAGTTCACGACGGCGACGCCGACCGCGTCCTTGCTGGATGAAATATCGCCGTGATGCGTGATACTGTCTCCGTTCGGCGGCGATCCTGTGCCGACGAGGAGAGACAGGCCATACGTGGATTTACGGATGGGATAATTCCGAGCCAAGGCTGTCATTCCGGGGCGCGGGCGGCGTAAGCCGAACGCGAACCTAAGCCACTCCAATTGGAGTGGCGGGGAATCCAGATGTGTTGAACATGTCGAGGTTCCGGGTTCGCTCGCGCTGATGCGCTCGCGCCCCGGAACGACAGAGTTCGCTGCTACAACCCAGCGCCCTTGCCGATCGCGTCGCTGAACGATCTATCGACCAACGTCGCGGCATCGAGCTTCTGCGTGATCAGCCCGGCGCGCAGATAGAGGTCGATCGTCTTCTGCTCGTCCGCCACCACGCCATCATCGATCGGTGCGATACGGATTTTTGCACGCGTGAGCCAGTTCAGCGGCACCGACGGCGCCACGTTCATCAGCTTGCCCCAGGTCTCCGAATAGCTCTGCCCGTTGCTGAGAGCCCAGGCGCGCGCCTTGGTGAGCCGCTGCAGATAGTCTTCCAACTCCGGCCGCTTGTCCTTGATCGCGGTTGGTGTCGCGACCTGCAGGCTGAGTCCGGAGGTCAGGCCTTCTGCCGTCAGGATGCGGCGCGATTGGAACAGCACCTCCTCCTGGCTGACATAGGGCTCCCAGGTCGACCACGCATCGACCGAGCCGCGGCTGTAAGCGACCTTGGCGTCGGCGGGCGCGAGAAATACGAGCTGAATGTCGGCAGGCGTCCAGCCCCTCGACTCCAGCGCAGCGAGAATGAGCTGATGTCCGATCGAGCCGCGGCCGGTCGCGATCTTCTTGCCCTTCAACTCGTCAAAACTCTTTATCGCAGACTCTTTCGGCACCAGCACCGCCAGACCGTCCTGTGTCTGCCGGATCGCGCCGATCGCCTTGACGGGCACGTTGGCGGCCGCTGCGAAGGTAAACGGCGCGTCGCCGACCAGCCCGGTCTCGATTGCACCGGCGCCGAGTGCCTCGAGCAACGGCGCTGCCGCGGCAAACTCCTTCCACTCGATCTTGTACGGCATATCCTTGAGGACTCCGGAGGCTTCCATCACGGCGCGCGAATTGCCCTTCTGGTCGCCGACGATCAGCGTGGTTTCGGCACGGGCGGAGGACAGCGATGCCGCAAGCATTGCTGCGACGAGGATAAGTTTTTTCATCAGGCTGCAACTTCCTTGGGAGCACCGCGACCCGCGATCAGTTCGCGGGTACGGGGAATGAGATCACGACCGTAGTCGATGGCGTCGATCAGGGGATCGAAGCCGCGGATCAGGAAATGGCTGACGCCGAGATCGTAATAGTCGCCGAACACTTCTGCGACCTGCTCGGGCGTGCCGACCAGCGCCGTGGTGTTTGAGTTGGCGCCGGTCAGCGCAGCCATCTCGGTCCACAACCGCTTGTCGATGCGGGTGCCCTGCTCCGCCAGCGCCAGCAGCCGCTTCGCGCCAGCGGTGGCATGGCCGTCGGCCGGCTTGCGATAGCCGGTCTTGTCCTGCAAGGCGGTCGCGCGAGCCAGGATGTCGTCGGCCTTCGCCCAGGCCTTCTCCTCGGTGTCGGCAATGATCGGCCGCACCGACAGGCTGAAACGCGGCGCCGGCCGACCGTGCCTGGCTGCCGCGGCGCGGACGCGCGAAGTGACGTCGCGCACCTGGACGTAGGATTCACCCCACAGCGCAAAAGTATCGGCGTGCTTGCCGGCGACCTCGATCGCCGCATCCGATGCGCCGCCGACGAAGATGCGGATCGGGCTGTGAGGCTTGACCTGCGCAAAGCCGTTCTCGACCTGATAGTACTTGCCCTTGTAGGTGAACGGCTTTTCGCTGGCCCATTCCTGCTTGATGACGTCGAGCCACTCGTCGGTGCGGGCATAGCGCTCGTCCTTGTCGTCGAGCGTATTGCCGTCCTGGCGCAGCTCGGTGGCATTACCGCCGGTGATGACGTGCAGCGACACGCGGCCCTTGGAGAGCTGATCGACGACGGCCAGCTGGCGCGCCAGCAGCGTCGGCGAGGTAAAGCCCGGCCGCTGCGCGATCATC
>JACMOT010000145.1 GCA_014377915.1 Tardiphaga sp. | reverse complement strand
TACGCGGAGATGCAGAACGAAATCATCACCGACAAAATGATGAAAAAATCAGACTTCCTGAACATTTTTATTCTCCCGAAGTTTCACTTGTCAAAATATTCCGCCAAGCCATAGCCGATGGCGCTAAGCAGACAACCGGTTATTGCTACCGTGCCGATCACCCGTATACCCGACGAGAGACCCACCGCAAAGAGCCTGGCGTCGATCACACCGCTCAGCGCCAATAAAAGGCCAAGACACCCCAAGATCGTGAGCGTGTTGCCGAGCAAGGTCAACGGGCTGCGGATAAACTTCTCTGTCGTTTTCACAATCGATTCCAGTCGTTGCCGGTAGCGGTCTTGTTGCTCGATCTCGAACCCTTTCCGCTGGACGGCGATCCAAGTCTTCGTCTGGCGACCGATCTTCGCGGGCAAGACAGGCCGGTACCTGATGAAGCGCGTCTCGTTTTTTCTCTTGTTACATCGGTGACCACGGTGGAAGCATAACTGTTCTCCGTCAGAACTTGGAGAATCCTGAAGCCGACTTGAGTACAGGAAATGCGAACGCTTTTTTCGTGCACTGTGCGGGGCTGGATCAGCACTTCGATGTTCGGGTAGCCGGCGGCGGTCAACTTGCGCAGGTTGTCCGAATGCGCCTGCAATCGCTCCCGATTTTATGTGCGAACGGGCGGGCGTTTCTTGGCACCGATGCGATCGAGCACGAGGAACAGCGACGGCATGACCACCAGCACCAGCGGCACGGCGGTGATCAATCCGGAAATGATGGTGATCGCCAGCGGCCGCTGCATCTCCGAGCCGGCGCCGATGCCCAGCGCCAGCGGCGACAATGCCAGGATGGCGATGGATGAGGTCATCAGGATTGGCCGCAAACGCGCCTGCATGGCTTCGTGCAATTGCGCCACGCCGATCGGCCCGTTGGTGTCGACTTCGGCGAAGAAGAAGATGGCAACCTCGGTGACGATGCCGATCACCATGGTCAGGCCCATCATCGAAGACAGGTCGAGCTCGGTGCCGGTCAGCCAAAGTCCGATGAACACGCCAGTCAGCGACAGCAGCGCGGTCACCAGGATCGACAGCACCACGCTGGTGCGCTCGTACAGATACATCAGCAGGGTCGCCAACAGCAGCAGCGCGGCCAGGAACACCATCACCAGTTCGTTGAAGCTCTGCTTCTGCTCGGCGTAAATGCCGCCGTACTCCACGCCGATGCCCGGCGCCAGATGCAGCGACTTCACCGTCGCCTGCACGTCCTTCATCGCCGAGCCGAGGTCGCGGCTTTCCAGTCGCGCTGTGACCGCGACGATGTCGCGCAGGTTGTCGCGGTCCTGCTGCGGCTGCCCGACCACGGTGCGGATGCTGGCGATGCGCGACAGCGGCACCATCTGCCCGGCCGGCGACTTCAGCCGCAGCGCGCCGAGCTGCTCGACCCGCTGGCGGATGTCCGGCGGCGTCCACACGCGAATGCCTACCATCTTCTCGCCAACCTGGATCTGGCTGGTCTGGGTGCCGGCCAGCAGCAGGTCGACCTGGTCAGAGGCCGACTGCGGGTCGAGGCCTTCGAGCGAGGCGCGCACGCGGTCGAAGCGGATCTCGATCGCGTCGCCGGCGATCTTGCGGCCGTCGAAAACCTCCACCACCCCGTCGATCTTGCCGATGCCATCGGCTACCTTCAACGCCGCTTGCTCGAGCTCGGCGCGCGGTACGCCCGCAAGCTTGATTTCGATCGGCTGGGGATTGGAGATCAGGTCGCCGATCAGGTCCTCCATCAGCTGCGCAGTCTCGATCTGCAGGCCGGGCACGGTCGCTTCCACCTGCTGGCGCAAATCGCTCATCACCTCCTCGATCGGGCGCCGGCCCTTGTCCTTGAGGCGGATGAACATGTCGCCCGCGTTGGACTCGGTCAGGCCGCCGCCCAATTGCAGTCCGGTGCGCCGCGAATAGCTCTGCACGTCGGGCAGCTTGCGCACGATCGCCTCGACCTGGCGCAGCAGGCGGTCGGTCTCGGTGATGGAGGTGCCGGGCGGCGCGACGTAGTCGAAGATGAAGCCGCCCTCGTCCATGCGCGGCATGAAGCCGCTGCCCAAGCGCAAGTAGGCCAGGCCGCCACCGAGCACGAGCAGGCCGATGATAAACACCAGCCGCACCGGCGCCGCCATGACCCGGTCTCCGGTGCGGGTGACGTGGCCGCGCACGCGCTGCAGCCAGGGGCCGCTGGTTTCCATTTTCGCTGCGTCGGAAGCGCGCACCCAGGCGCGTGCGAGCAGCGGCACCGCCAGCAAGGCGACGAGGAAGGAGATCGACAGGGTGATCGCCATGGTCAGGGCCAGCGGCGGGAAGAAGGAACCGGCGACGCCGCCGAGGAATGTCAGCGGCAGGAACACGATCACCGTCGCGGCCGAGGAACCGGTCAGCGGACGCAGCATTTCCGCGGCGTAGACCAGGATCGGCGGCCGCGAGCTGTCGTTCGGATCGCGC
>JACMOT010000144.1 GCA_014377915.1 Tardiphaga sp. | reverse complement strand
TTGCCGAAGCCGCCATTGCCGCCCTCGGCCAGCACGAAAATCTCGCCGAGCTTGGTGAAGTCGTGGATCAGCGTTTCGCGATCCTCGTCAAAAATCTGCGTGCCGACCGGCACCTTCAGCGTCACGGCCTTGCCGTTGGCGCCGTGGCGGTCCTTGCCCATGCCATTGGTGCCTTTCGGCGCCTTGAAGTGCTGCTGGTAGCGATAGTCGATCAGCGTGTTGAGGCCGTCGACGACTTCGATGATGACATCACCGCCGCGACCGCCATTGCCGCCGCTTGGTCCACCGAACTCGATATACTTCTCGCGGCGAAACGCCACGCAACCGTTACCGCCGTCGCCGGAGCGGATATAAACCTTGGCTTCATCGAGAAATTTCATGCGCCTGCCGTACCATGGATTGCCCGGAAAAGGCTATCTTTCCGGGCAAATTATTCCCCCGACCGACACATGTGTCGAAACCGTGGCGCGGGTTAACCATGCCTCAGCGGGCCGCCCTCTGATCGAAGGCGCTGAGCACCGCCAGCGTCATCGCCTGGATCCCTGTCTCGATGGTCGGCTTCGGAACCGGCGCGAAGAACGGCGAGTGGTTGGGGGCGACCTGCGCGCCGCCCGCATCGGCCGCCGCCACGCGCTGCGGATCATAGACACCGATGCTGAAGAATAGCGACGGCACGCCGGCATTGACGTATTCGGAGAAGTCCTCGCTGGCTGTGCCGATCGGCGCGGGCTTCAACTGGTCACCAAACGCGGCGCGCAACACTTTCGCGGACATTTCCGCGACTTTCGCGTCATTGACGACCGCCTTGCCGCCCTCGGTGATCTTGATCTCCGGTTCGGGCGCGCCGGACATGATGGCTTCCGCCTTCGCTGTGCGTTCGATGCCGGCGAGAATTTTGCTCCGCACGTCGGGTTTGTAGGTCCGGATCGTCCCAAGCACGGTGACATCTTCCGGAATGATGTTCTCGGCGGTGCCGCCGTGAATGGCGCCGATCGAGACGACGCCGAACTCGCTGGGGCTCTTCTCGCGGCTGATCACACCCTGCATATCGACCACGAAGCGCGCCGCCATCAGCACCGGGTCGATGGTCAGGTGCGGCGCCGAGCCATGGCCCCCGCGGCCGCGAAACTTGATCGCGAGGCTGTCGGAATTCGACGAAATTTCACCGACCCGGTACGCCACGGTGCCATAAGCGCGCGGCGAATCGTGAAGCCCGAACGCAAAGTCAGGCTTTTTGAACCGGGTGAACAGGCCGTCCGCCAGCATCGCCTTGGCACCGGAGACGGTTTCTTCCGCCGGTTGAGCGATGAACATCAGGGTCCCCTGCCACTGATCCTTCATGCTGAGCAGCGTCTTGGCCGTCCCGACCCAGCTCGCCATGTGAATATCGTGGCCGCATGAATGCGCCACGAAGGTCTCCACGCCGTTCCAGTTGGTCTTCTCACGGCTGGCATATGGCAGCCCGGACTTTTCCTCCATCGGCAGCGCGTCAAGTTCGGTGCGGACCATGATGGTGGGGCCGTCACCGTTCCGGTAGATCGCGACGAGGCCTGTCTTGCCGACCTGTTCGGTCACCTCGAAGCCTAGCGCGCGCATCTCCGCGGCAAGCCGGGCCGCCGTTCTCACCTCTTGGAACGCCAGTTCCGGATGAGCGTGCAGGTCCTTGTAGAGTTCGTCGAGTTTGGGGTAGTTCGCGTCCAGCGACGTTTGGATAGCCGCCTTCGTCCGGGCGACGTCGATGTCGGCGTGGGCCGGAACGGCAGCCAGTAAAGGCAAGGCGGCGGACAGCGACAGCAAACGGCGAAAACCCGGAATCATTTCATTTTCCCTATGTTATTTGCGGTCAGTATCGAGACTTCAGTCTCGCCGCGTCAATCGGTAACATCACGCAGCCGTGCCGGGCACCGAGCCCGGGTTGATCGTCTGTCAAAACCCCTCTACCGATCTTGCTTCGGAAATGAGCATCCCGCCATGTTTGGAATGAAGGCCCCAGGCGCTGATGCGCGGTCTCCCGCGCTGGCAGGCATCGGGCTGATGCTGGCCGGCATTTGCCTGTTTTCGCTGGGCGACGCGATCGGCAAATACCTGGTCATCGATCACTCGGTCGGGCAGTTGCTGTTTCTGCGCGCGATCGCGGCACTGCTGTTCCTGTCGCCGTCGATCTGGCAATATCGCGCCGAGTTCCTGCGGCTCGAGCGTCCGCGGCTGCAACTGGCGCGGATGGTGCTGTCGACCGTCGACGTCGCTGCGTTTTTCGCGGCCACGGTGTATCTGCCGCTCGCCGACGTCATCACCTTCTATCTGGCGGTACCCATTTTCGTCACCGCGGGCTCGGCCATCTTTTTGCGCGAAGAGGTCGGCTGGCGACGTTGGAGCGCGGTGGCCGTCGGCTTCTGCGGCGTGCTGATCGCTCTGCAGCCATCGCCACAGAGCTTTACCTGGCCGGCATTGATTGCTCTGTGCGGCAGCGCGTCGTTTGCCAGTCTGATGCTGTTGACGCGCACGCTGCGCTCCGCGCCCGACGTCGTACTGGCCTCGACGCAGTTCATGGGTTCGCTCGCCTTCGGCGCCGTGATGGCGCCGTTTGGCTGGGTCACGCCAAGCGTCGGCGATGCCGGCATGTTCCTGTTCGGCGGCGTGACATCGGTGTGTGCGCTGTTGTGCGTCAACCGCTCGCTGAAGCTGGCACCGGCCAGCGTGGTGGTGCCGTATCAATATACGATGATCATCTGGGCGGTGCTGTTCGGCTATGCCGTGTTCGGTGACGTGCCGTCGATCGCGACGCTGATCGGCGCGGCGATCATCGTGACGGCGGGACTGTATATCTTCCTGCGCGAGCGGCAGCTCGGCAAGGTGCCGGAAGTCAGTCCGCCGGTGTGAGCGGAGGGGCAGGAAGATCGCGCGCCCCCCTTACGCATCCGCGGTTGACGCGCTCGAATCGATGCGATACATCGCCGCGCATCGAGAGCAGGACTTCTGTTCATCCGTAAGCGTTAACGTCACTCAACGCGCCATTCCGTGCCTCGGGCTTCCCGCGGCGGAATATGAAAGGCGCGTGCCGTGACTGTTACTTCCTCCCTCGGTTCTTCCATCGACCAAAGAGCCGGTCCCGGAAATCTGCACACGACGATAAGTGGAGTTTCTGCCTGACAGCGGCGATAATTGCCGCGCACAGGAGAGACCATGACGAGACGACCACGGCGGAACCACACAGCAGGCTTCAAGGCCAAGGTGGCACTG
>JACMOT010000143.1 GCA_014377915.1 Tardiphaga sp. | reverse complement strand
CGCCGTCAGCATCGACCAAGCGGCTGCGGCAGGTCTGGGCCCGCGCCACCGTCGATACGCTCGACGGCATCCTCACGCACAGCGTCAACGTGTTCGATACCCATGTCGAGCGTTCATTCAACGACGTCTCCTACAAGACCAACACGCTGCCGCGGAACACGACCTCCACGATCTCTGACTATATCGGTGACAGCGTCGGCGCCGAATATCAGGCGACGCTGAAACTGGGGCCACTCGGATCACTGGTATATGGCGCCCGTACCCAGCGAGAGACCGCGCAGACCTACACGACGGCCATCCAGCCGCTGCGCGGCCTGCTGACACCGGTGGTGGCCGCCGCACAGGAAACCAACTCGCTATTTGCGCTGTGGTCGCTGCCGATCGGGGAGCGCCTCAACATCACCATGGGTGGCCGCGTCGACGATGTGGCGACCGCCGGCGATCGCCCGCGCAATCTCGACAATTCGGGGCGTTTCGAGACCTGGCGCAGCACGGCGGCCTACAATATTTTCGAAACCGCCACCAAGCTGCGCGCCAGTGTCGGCACCGGCGCCAAGGCGCCGACGCTGTTTCAATTATATTCGCCGGACAACGGCACGGCGTCGCTGGTTTCCGAAACCAATTTCGGCTACGACGCCCGCATAGACCAGTCGCTGTTCAACGGCCGCGTCATTATTTCCTTGACCGGATTTGTCACCGACTACAGCAATTTGATCAACTTCGTATCGCCGACCGCCGTCGGAAATCCCTGTCTCGCGACCCAGACTATCGGCTGCTACATCAACGTCGCCCGCGCCGAGACCAGCGGTCTCGAACTCGGCGGTGACGTCGACATTTTGCCGGGTCTGGTGAAACTCAACATGGCCTACACCTATCTGCACGCCATCGACCTGTCGAACGGCGCGATCCTGGCGCGGCGTCCGAAGAACCTCGCACGTTTCGCGCTCACCATCACGCCGACGGACAAATGGACGATCGAGCCCCGCGTCACCACGGTGTCAAAACGCTACAGCAGCGCCAACCAGGTTGGCCAGGTCGATGCCTATACCCGCGTCGACCTCTATAGCGAATACAGACTCGACGCCAACTGGAAGGTCTTTGCCCGCGGTGAGAACATCTTGAACGCGCACTATCAGGAAGTCCTGAATTTCGGAACTACCGGACCGGCGGCCTATGCCGGCGTCAACGCCACATGGTGAAACTGGCACCCTCGACGCGGCGGCCACTCGTCGTGACCACGGCCACGCTCGCCGTGCTGGTGACGCTGCTGGCGCTGGGCTCGCTCGGAACTGGCCCGGTGAAACTCTCGCCACTCACCGTACTCGACGCGCTGTTCGGCGGTGGCAGCGACGTTCAGCAGACCATCGTGCGCGAAATCCGCCTGCCCCGCGCCATTCTCGGCCTCGCCATCGGTGCGATTCTGGGACTTTCCGGCGCGGCCCTGCAGGGATTGCTGCGCAATCCCCTCGCCTCGCCGTCTTTGTTTGGAGCGCCGCAATCCGCGGCGTTCGGCGCCGTGCTGATGATCTCGCTGGGCTGGGCGGATGTGCGCTCCTGGGCGCTGCCAGTGGCCGGCATTACCATGGCTTTCGTCTCGGTCTTTGTGTTGCTCAGCATTGCTGGCCGCAGTGCCGGACTGTTGCTGCTGATTCTCGCGGGACTGGCGATTTCCAGCCTCGCGGGCGCGGCGACGGCGCTGGTGATGAACCTGTCGGCCAATCCGTTCGCCGCGCTGGAGATCGCGTTCTGGCTACTCGGCTCGCTGGAGGACCGCAGCTTTCGCCATGTGCAGCTCGCATTGCCCTTCATCGTCGCCGGCGCGATCCTGCTGATGAGCCAGCGCTCAGCGTTTCGTGCACTCAGCCTTGGCGAGGAAACCGCGCAGAGCCTCGGCGTCGATGTCGGCCGACTGCGGCTGCTGGTGATCATCGGCGTCGCGCTCGGCGTCGGCGGCGCGGTCGCTGTCACCGGCACCATCGGCTTCATCGGCCTGATCGCGCCGCATCTGATGCGGCCGCTGATCGGGCACGATCCCGGTCGTCTGCTGATCCCGAGCGCGCTAACCGGATCGGCGCTGCTGCTCGCCGCCGACATCGCGGTGCGGATCATTCCCTCCACCACCGATATCAAGGTCGGCGTGCTGACCTCGATCATCGGCGTGCCGTTCTTTCTCTATTTGATCGTGCGCGAGCGCCGCGCGCTCGGCGGAGGCATCGCATGAGCGGCCCCGCTCTGCTCACCGCCAGCCATCTCGGCGTCTCGCGGTCCGGTCGCGAGGTGCTGCACGACGTCTCATTGTCCCTGCAGCCCAAGCATCTGGTCGCGCTGGTCGGGCCCAACGGCGCCGGCAAGACCACGCTGCTGCGCGCACTCGCCGGCCTGCAGACGTCTACCGGCACCATCCACGTCGGCGGCGATGAACTCGCTGCGCTGTCACTGCGCGAGCGCGCCAGGCGTTTTGGCTATCTGCCGCAGGGCCATGTGGTGCACTGGCCGCTTGACGTCCGCGATGTGGTCGCGCTCGGCCGCTATCCGCATGGCGGCACCGATCCCGCACGCTTGTCATCGACCGACCAAGCCGCCGTGCTGCGCGCGATGCAGGCCACCGACGTGATGCCGTTCGCGGCGCGCCGCGTCACCGAATTGTCCGGCGGCGAGCGCAGCCGCGTCGCGCTGGCGCGGGTGCTCGCGGTCGAAGCGCCGATCGTGCTGGCCGACGAGCCGACCGCCTCGCTCGATCCGCGCTACCAGCTCGACGTCATGACCAACCTGCGACGAGTCGCCGACGACGGCGTACTGGTGATCGTGGTGACGCATGATCTCGGCCTCGCTGCGCGCTTTGCCGATACCGTGCTGGTGATGTCGGACGGTCGGCTGGTTGCACAGGGCCCGCCGTCCGAGGCACTGTCAGACAAGATCATGGCTGAGGTGTTCCGGATATCCGCCTATCGCGCCGACCATCAAGGCGAGACGGTGATCCTGCCCTGGGCAGGAGTCTGAGCGATGCCGCCCTTAAACGATGGATTTCAGTGCGGCAGCGAGCCGCTCCAATGCGGCATCATCTGGCGGCAAGCCAAAGCGCAGCCAGTCCTCGGCATAATCGAACCTTCGGCACCAGATCTGCTGTCGCGCCAGAGCAGCATGAAGCTTCAAAGCCTCACGATGCCGCGCCAGCCGGAACAGCGAGGTGCCGCCGACAATCTCGAAACCGGCCTCTGTCAGCACCGCGTCGAGCCGCTGCGCCTGGCGCGTCAGCGCCGCGCGCATGCGTTCGCTCCATGCCTCATTGCCCAGCGCATCGGCGCCGATCCGCAGCGCGGGACCGGAGACCGCCCACGGGCCGAGCGCGGCAGCAATGCGCTGCGCGATGGCCGGCTCGGCAATCGCAAAGCCGAGCCGCAATCCGGCCAGCCCATAGAACTTCCCGAACGAGCGCAGGATCACGATCGGCCCTGCCTCGCACAGCGCCACCGCGCTGCTCGCCGGATCGACATCGGCAAAGGCCTCGTCGATCACCAGCCAGCCGCCGCGCCGCCGCAGTTCCGCGGCGACCTCGGCGAGCGCGGCGTGACCGGCGATACGCCCGTCAGGATTGTTGGGATTGACGATGACGGCGTGAATGACGTTGCCGGGCAACGCGGCGAAATCGTCGATCATGATCACTTGGTGCCCGGCGTCGCGCCAGGCCGCGGCGTGCTCATGGTAGGTCGGCCCGACGATAGCCACCGGTCCGGGCGCTGCGAGATAGGGCAGAAACTGGATCAGCGCCTGGGTGCCCCCGGCCGCGACAAGGTCGGTGCCAGCGGGTACGCGATAGGCGGCCCGCGCCGCACCCAGCAGCGCCGCTTCATCCGCACGAGACGGCAGCCGCTGCCAGACGGCATCAGGCCATACTCCGCTGCTCGGCCACGACCAGGGATTGATCCCGGTCGACAGATCGAGCCACGCCGCGGCATCGCCGCCAGAATGCGCCATCGCCTCGCTGAGATCGCCGCCATGTTTCATGTCCGCTTCATGCCATCATCCCGCAGCCAGCGCGAGGGGGTGCGAGCAACCTTCATCGCGTTGATCGCCACGCTCGGTCTGACGTTGGCAACGCCAATCTTCGCCGCCGATCTGCCGCGCATCGCCTCGATCAATCTATGCACCGACCAGTTACTGATGACGCTCGCCGATCCCGAGCAGATTTTGGGGCTCAGCCCCTATTCCCGGGATAAGACACGTTCCTGGGATGCCGCCCGGGCTGCTCAATTTCCTCGGCTTTCCGGCGAGGCCGAAGACGTGCTGATGCTGAAGCCCGATATCGTCGTCGCCGGCCGCTACACCAAGCGCGCAACCCGCGAACTGCTGAAGGACAAGGGCCTCAACGTCACCGAATTCGATGTGCCGCGCTCGATGGAGGACGTCAGGAAGCAGATACTGCGGATGGGCGACGTCGTGAAGCACCCCGACCGCGCCATCGCCGAGATCGCCAAACTCGATGCCGCGATTGCACGCGCCCGCGCCGTCGCGGCGAAAAAAGCCTATCGCGTGCTGGCGCTGTCGCGGCGCGGCTGGGTGTCCGGCAGCGACAGCCTGACCGGTGCGCTGCTGGCGGCCGTCGGACTGAATAGCGCGGCAAAGGATCTCGGCCTGCGCGGCGGCGGCTTTGCGTCGCTGGAAGTAATTGTTGCGGCAAAACCGGATTTTCTGTTGCTGTCGGAAGGCGACAATTTTGCCGAGGATGAGGGTCGCGCCTTCCTGCTGCATCCGGCGCTGCAGGGCTTCTATCCACCCTCGAAGCGGCTCGTGATCCCGGAACGGCTAATGAACTGCGGCGGCCCGATGCTGGCCGAGGCGCTCGACCGGCTGGCAGCCGAACTCGAACGCGTGGAGCGCTGACGTGCTAATCGCCGACCATGCGCTGTGGCTTGTCGTCGTCGCCATCCTGTTCGATGCGGTGATCGGCGATCCCGACTTCATCTGGCGGCGGTTGCCGCATCCGGTGGTGTGGATCGGCAATACCATCGGCTGGCTCGATCGACGGCTTAACCGCGAAGCGTGGTCACCGACGCAACGCCAACTGGCGGGTGTCGGCACGATGGTTTTGCTGGTCACCGGCGCCGGCGTGATCGGTTTCGTTCTCGATCAGCTCTTGAGGCAAAGTTGGGGTGGCGTTGTCGTCGAGGGCTTCCTTGCCTCGGTGTTGCTGGCGCAGCGCAGCCTGTACCAGCATGTCGCCCGCGTCCGCGATGCTTTTTCCGAAGGCGGCCTCCAGGCTGCGCGAGCCAAGGTCGCGATGATTGTCGGGCGCGATCCGGAGCAACTCGATAGGGCCGGCGTATCGCGGGCGGCGATCGAATCCACCGCCGAGAATTTTTCCGACGGCATCGTGGCGCCGCTGTTCTGGCTGGCGCTGCTCGGCCTGCCCGGCCTGATCGCCTACAAGGCGATCAACACCGCGGATTCGATGATCGGCCATCGTAGCCTGCGCCATGAAAATTTCGGATGGGCCGCGGCACGGCTCGATGATCTCGTCAATCTGATCCCGGCGCGATGCTCCGGCGTGTTGGTGGCGCTGGTGGCGCCAGTCGTTCAGGGATCGATCACCACCGCGTTGCGGATCATGTGGCGCGACGCCGCGCATCACCGCTCACCGAATGCCGGCTGGCCGGAGAGCGCAATGGCCGGCGCACTCGGCATCGCGCTGTCCGGGCCGAGGCGTTACGCCGAAGGCGAGGTCAACGAGCCCTGGCTCTATCCCGAAGCCCGCAAGGAAGCCTCCGCGAATGATATCGACCGTGCGCTGAACCTGTTCGCGGCGGCGTGCCTGTTGCAGGCGATCGTCTATGCCGCGCTGGCGTTGCTGCTCTGACGGCTGCGGGCGATCTTCAACATCTGGTCGACGTCCAGATGAGTTTCGAAATGATCGGCGAGCGCGTCGAGCGCTATCTCGATCCGCGCTTCATAGGCCAGCGTCGAGGCGATGCCGAGATTGGCCAGCCAGGCCTTGCGAAACGCGTCGCCGGTGAACAGGCCGTGTACATAGGTGCCCTGCACGCGGCCGTCGGGTGATGCCGCGCCATCGGAACGGCCGTCGATCGTCAGCAATGGTCGCGCGCAATCCGCGCCCTCGCTGCGGCCGAGATGGATCTCGTAACCTTCGATCGCCGCCCCCGTCGCGCAATGCGTGCCCGAGATCAGCGTGGTGGATTTGTCGGCGCTCATCAGGGTGGTGATATCGAGCAACCCGAGGCCGTCGACCGTGCCGGGCGATCCATCGACGCCGTCGGGATCGTTAATCGTCCGGCCCAGCATCTGGTAGCCACCGCACAGGCCAAGCAAATGGCCACCACGGCGGACATGGGCCTTGATGTCGATGTCCCAGCCCTGCGCGCGCAAATAAGCCAGATCGCCGATGGTGGATTTCGAGCCGGGCAGAATCACGACATCGGCATTGCCGGGGATCGGCTCGCCCGGCCGCACGAACACTAGCCTCACGCCGGGCTCCATGCCGAGCGGATCGAGGTCGTCGAAATTGGCGATCCGCGCCAACACCGGCACCGCGATGATGCGCGTCGCCGATGACGCGTGCGTGCGATCCAGATCCACCGCGTCTTCCGCCGGCAGCCACGCCGCCTGCGGCAGCCAGGGCACGACACCCAACGACGGCCAACCGGTCAGCCCGGTGATCGCGCTGAGGCCACTGTCGAACAAGCGCGGGTCGCCGCGAAACTTGTTGATGATGAAGCCGTGGATGCGCGTCCGCTCTTCCGGCTGCAGCACCAGATGGGTGCCGGCAATACTGGCAATCACGCCACCGCGGTCGATATCGCCCGCCAGCAGCACCGGCACATTCGCCGCCGTGGCGAAACCCATATTGGCGATGTCGCCGGCGCGTAGATTGATCTCCGCCGGCGAACCCGCGCCTTCCACCAGAACGATATCGGCCTCGCGGGCGAGATGCGCGAAACTTTCCAGCACGGCCGGCAACAGCAGCGCCTTCTTTTCCAGATAGTTTTTTGCGCGCAATGTGCCCCAGCGTTGGCCGTGCACGATGATCTGCGCGCCAGTGTCGGTCTCCGGCTTCAATAGCACCGGATTCATATGCACACTCGGCGGCAGCCGCGCCGCGCGCGCCTGCACCGCCTGCGCGCGGCCGATCTCGCCGCCATCGACCGCGACAGCGGCATTGTTCGACATGTTCTGCGGTTTGAACGGCGCCACCTTCAAGCCACGCCGCACCAGCGCCCGCGCCAGCCCGGCGACCAGCGTCGACTTGCCGGCGTTGGAGCCGGTCGCCTGGATCATCAGCGCCGGGGTTACAGGCATCAGAATTCGATGCCCTTCTGGCCTTTCACGCCGGCGCGGAAGGGATGCTTGATCAACGTCATCTCGGTGACCAGGTCCGCCATCTCGATCAGTTCCGGCTTGGCATTGCGGCCGGTGATGACGACGTGCTTGTCGGCCGGCTTCTCCTCGCGCAGGAATTTCAGCACCTCCTCGAGGTCGAGATAGTCGTAACGCAGCACGATGTTGAGCTCATCCAGCAGCACCATGCGGTGATGATCGTCGCGGATCATTTCCTTGGCGCGCTCCCAGCCGGCGGTGGCGGCGGCGATGTCGCGCTCGCGGTCCTGGGTAATCCAGGTAAAGCCCTCACCCATGATGTGCAGCGTCACCAGATCCGGAAACGTCTTCAGCAGCCGCGCCTCACCGGTGTCCCATTCCGGCGACTTGGTGAACTGCACCACGCCGACCGGATAATCGTGGCCGATATGGCGGAATACCATGCCCAGCGCGGCCGAGGTCTTGCCCTTGCCGGTACCGGTGTGGACGATCAGCAGGCCCTTCTCGCCTACCTTGGTAGCCATGATCTTGTCACGCGCGGCCTTGTGCTTCGCCGCCTTGATCTTGTGTTTCGCATTTTCGTCGTCGGGCGAAAGGTCGGTCATGCGATTTCCTTGCTTGTCGGCAGCAGTTCGGCGATCAGGTCGGCGGCGCGGTTCGAGCGCGGGGTCCACAATCCCCGCCGGATCGCTTCGGCGAAGCGCGCGGCGGTCTCACGCAGCGCCGCGGGATTGGCATCATGCATGAAGTCGCGGACCACCTCGTCTTCGAGATAGGACGCGAACAGCTGATCGAAATGGTGGTTCGACACCGCGTCGGTCGAGGCGGCAAAGCCGAACAGATAGTCCACGGTGGCGGCGATCTCGAACGCGCCCTTGTAACCATGACGCATCACGCCCCTGATCCATTTCGGATTGGCGGCGCGGCCGCGCACCACGCGTGAGATTTCATGGCTCAGCGGCCGCGACACCGGCGCCTCCGGCCGCGAGGTGTCGATATGAGCGATGCGGGGCGCGGTGCCGCGCAGCGTCTGCACCGTCGCGGCGAGACCACCGATGAACTGATAGTAGTCGTCGGAGTCGAGAATGTCGTGCTCCCGATTATCCTGGGCCTGCGCGACCAGATCGATACTCTTGAGCCGCTCGGCGAAGTCGCCGCGCGCGTCCTCGCCTTCGCCACCGCTGCCATAGGCATAGCCGCCCCAGTCGAGATAGACGCAAGCGAGATCGGCGCGCTTGTCCCAGCCGCCTTCATCCATCAAGGCCTGCAGCCCCGCGCCATAGGCGCCCGGCTTCGAGCCGAACACCCGACGCGCGGCCTGACGCTGCGCGGTTTCATCGCTCATGCCGGCGGCCTGCAACGCCATGGCCTTGGCCCGGACATTCGCGGCAATCGGATTGGCCTCGTCGGGCTCGTCGAGCAGAGCGATCGCCGCGACCGCGGAGCCGATCAGATCCATCTGGGTCGGGAAGGCGTCGCGAAACAGGCCGGAGACGCGAAAGGTGACATCGACGCGCGGACGCTTCAGCTCCGACAGCGGTATGATGGCGAAGCCGGTGACGCGGCCGGAGGTTTCCTCCCACAGCGGACGCGCGCCGATCAAGGCCAGCCCCTGCGCGACATCGTCGCCACCGGTGCGCATGTTGGACGTTCCCCACGCCGATAGCGCGATCGCGCGCGGCCATTCGCCGGCCTCCTGCCAATAGCCTTCAACCAGCCGCTCCGCGGCGAGCTGCCCGATCCGCCAAGCCGATGGCGTCGGCACCGCGCGGACATCGACGGCGAAGAAATTTCGCCCGGTGGGGAGCACGTCGGGCCGCCCACGCGTCGGCGCGCCGGAGGGACCGGGACGGACGAAATGGCCATCGAGGCCGGTGAGAAAGGCACTCATTTCAGCCGCGCCGCAGGCATCGATAGCGGGACGCAGGGTGATGGAGATCCAGGCAAGAACGGCGGAGGTGGCGGGCCAATTTTCATCAGCGACCGCGCACTCTCCTCCCCTCTCCCATAAGGGGAGAGGGGAAGACGACGACGCTCTATCCGAAACATTCGAGACCATTCGCAGCGCCAGCGCTTCGATGCGCTCGACGGTATCGCCCGTCGTGCGCCATAGCGCATCGCTGATATGGGCTAGCAATGCTGGCCGCGGCCCCTCGTAATCCAGCGCCAGATCGCGCGTCAGCGGATCGAAATCGCCCAAGCCCAGATCCGCCGCGATCGCTCGATGCAACGACGCGTCCTGCGGCGTCGTCTCCGAGCGTGGCAACCGCGCGATCGAGACCAGCAGATCGTTACGCTGAGCATCTTCTGGCGTCCGGCCGAACACGTGCAACCCGTCCCGGATCTGCATTTCCTTGAGATCGCACAGATGCGCGTCGAGCGCGCGCAACGCGTCGTTGGCCGGCGTATCGCGCGTGATGTTGACATCAGCGTCAAGCCGCTGCGCGCGGGCCATCGACAGGATGTCCTCGGCGATCAAGGCCGCGCGTTTCGGATCTAGATCGGCAGCCAGCGCATATTCGTCGACCAGGTTTTCCAGCCGTGCCAGATCGTCATGCAGCTCGGCGCGGGTCATCGGCGGCGTCAGATGATCGATGATCACGGCCGCGGCGCGGCGCTTGGCCTGGATGCCCTCGCCGGGATCGTTGACGATGAAGGGATAGAGATGCGGCAGTGGACCCAGCACCGCATCGGGCAGGCAGTCGGCGGAAAGTCCCGCGCTCTTGCCCGGCAGCCATTCGAGATTGCCGTGCTTGCCGAGATGCACGATTGCGTGCGTATCGAATTCACGCCGCAGCCAGAGATAGAAGGCGAGGTAATGATGCGGCGGCACCAGATCGGGATCGTGATAGGTGCTCTTCGGATCGATATTGTAGCCCCGCGCCGGCTGCACGCCGACCACGATATTGCCGAAGCGATGCAGCCCGAGGCGGAATTCCCCTTCAGCGACATGAGGATCGCTCTCCGCCCTGCCCCAACGCGATTCGACGGCGAGCCGGACGTTGTCTGGCAATGTTGCAAAAGCGGTTTTGTAGTCCAGCAGTGACCATGTCGTTCCGCCGACGCGAGAGGCACGCTCGGTTCTCTCCACGTCATTGCGAGGAGCGGAGCGACGCGGCAATCCAGAGCCGTCGGGCGAAGAAAGAACTGGATTGCTTCGTCGCAAGAGCTCCTCACCATGACGATCACGAGTATCGAGCGCGTTGGTTGGCCCCGGCTGCAGCAGCGCCATCATCGCCGCGGCGTCCACTGGTGCGTCGTCGATGGAATAGCCGGCGCCGCACATCGAAGCGAGCACGTCGATCAGGCTCTGCGGCGTATCGAGGCCGACGCCATTACCTATGCGCCCATCGCGATTCGGATAGTTGGCAAGCACCAGCGCGACCCGGCGCTGCGGCGCAGCTGCGCGGCGCAGCCGCACCCAGGCCCGCGCCAGATCGGCTGTTGCATCGATCCGGTCCGGCACCGGCTGGAACGTGACCGGAGCAAAACCGGTGCTGCTGTCGCCGCGTTCCTTGAAGGCGATGGCATTGGCAAAGATCCGACCGTCGACTTCCGGCAACACCACATGCATCGCCAGATCGCGCGGTGTCAGGCCGCGGGGCGAGGCGTCCCAGGCGGCGCGCGAGGTGCCGGCCTGCGCCACCTGCAGGATCGGGCACCCCGACGCCGCCAGCACGCCGGCATCGTCATGCGCGGTCGCGGTCGCAAAGGCGGTGGCGTTGACGATGATATCAGCCGGATGCGCCGCCAGCGCGGCGCGCAGGAAGGCGGCGGAGCCTTCGTCCTTCAGGCTGGCGACGTAAATGCAGACGGCGTTGAGGCCGCGCGCCTCGAGGGCGCGGCGAAGCGCCTCGATCGCCGCGGTATCGCCTCCGGCGACCAGCGCGCGGTAACAGATCACGATAGCGTTGGGACGATCGTCTGCCGCCGGTTCGGCCGGCCAGAACCCGGCCGAAGGCATCGGCCGAGCCGCCGGCGGGGCGTCGCCATGCCCGATCAAAGACGCCGCGAGGCGCAGCGCCAGTTGGGCATTGTCGATGCCGCCTTCGCTGCAATAGCGCCACATCGCATGGGTGACTTCGCTATCGGCTGTGCCGCGCGCCGCCAGTTCGGCGTTCCAGTACATCTCGCCGGGAATGCAGACAAACATGGCGCCCCTACGCAGCGCGTCACTGCGCAGGCTCTCGACACCATGCGGCCAGTAGCCGATGCCGCCCAGCATGCGCAGCACGACAATCTTTGCCTTGGCCAACGTGCGCTCGACATAGAGGTCGACCGAGGCGGGATGACCGAGCGCCAGCAGGTTGGTCAGCCGCAGGCTCGGGAAGTCCGGCGGCAGCACCGCATGCGCGGCGTGGAACGACGCCAGATCGCTGTCCGCCGCCGACAGCACGACGATATCGGCGGAAGCCTGCCCGGGATCGCGGGCGACGT
>JACMOT010000142.1 GCA_014377915.1 Tardiphaga sp. | reverse complement strand
TCGGCCTATCTGCCGCGGCAGATGTCGGAGGACGACGTCAAGGCCGCCATCTCGGCGGAGATCGCCGCGAGCGGCGCCGCCGGCATCAAGGATATGGGCAAGGTGATCGCGACGCTCAAATTGAAATATGCCGGTCAGATGGATTTCGGCAAAGCCAGCGGATGGGTGAAAGCCGCGCTGACCGCCTGATTTTGAGCTGAACGAGACGCGGACCCACGGCGATTGCCCCTCCGGCAGTCGCCGTTTTCGGTTGTTGGTGAATGCCGCCACAACTTTTTTAGTTAACCATTATTGAATGGTTACGATTGCTTTCCCGCTAACTCTGGCTAAGTTTCAAAGGTTCTTAAATACCACAGGAAGGCGTCCTGACGGAGGAGGCGGCCGTGGAGACGTGCGGTATCTCGGCCTTCGCGGCGCTCGTCGCCGGTATAGCGGTCCTGCGAAAAGGCAGGATTCTGGTTCAATTCTCTGTGGCGGTCTTCACGTCTGTTCGAACGTTGCAAGGCATCTGCGGCGTGGCGTAGCCGCGACCTTCGGGTGACATCTGAGAGTGAGGATAGCGTGAGCAAGCCTGATAAACGCAGCTACATCGGTCCCAACGACCCGCTGTATTATGCTCCGCGTGAATTTCGCGAACGCGCCGACGAACCGTCGGCTTCCGAGGCGCCGGCTCATGCCAATGACTGGCCGGAGCGCCCGAGATCAGCCGAGACATTTTTGAGACAGAGCGCCGGACGGGATGTTGTCCCACCGCGAATGGCGCGCCGCGACCAGGCGGATGGTTTTGCCAGGGCCGTTGTTGCGCAGGACGTCGGTCGCCCGGCCTACCGCAACGCGCCAGCACTCCACGATCAACCTGCGACAGAACCGGCCGGACGCTTCGGTGGCATGACGCGACTGGTCAGCGTGGTGGTCGCCGTCGCCGCCGCGCCGATTGTCGTCTGGGCGATTATTGCGTTTTGGTCGCCGAACGATTCATTGGCCGAAAAGGCCTCACAACGCCGGGCGCCGCCAACATTGCTGGTCCAGGAGGGCCGCGGTAGCGGCGGAGACGCGGTCCCGCTCGGGGTCAGCGTCAACGTCGCCGCTCCAGGCACCAGCGTCGTCGTTACCCGGTTGCCCTCCGGCGCTCGCCTGACCGTCGGCAAGCGCATCAATGCGAGCCAATGGCGCGTCTCCGTGCCTGACCTTGCCATTGCCGCGGTGGAGCCGCCGGACGGATTTGTCGGCGAGATGAACCTGGCGGCAGAACTGCGTAACGCCGACAACGTCGTGCTGGTCAGCAGCCTGTTGCGTCTTTCCTGGACGGAGGTGCCGGCTTTCACGTCGGCGCTCACTTCGATGCCGGCGGTTCTGCCGGCGCCGCAGCCGGCGGTTGCGCCGCCGTCGCCTCCAAAGGAGGTGTTCCGCAAAGTCGCGCCGCAGGAAATAGCAATGCTGTTTCGACGCGCGCAGGAACTGCTTGGCAACGGTGATTTTCAGTCGGCGCGGCTCATGCTGGTGCGTGCCGCCGAAGCGGGTGACGCCGGCGCGGCGCTCGCGCTCGCCAAGACCTACGACCCGGTCATGTTGCGAAAATTTGGCATCCAGGGTCCGCTGCCGGATCTGGCGCAGGCCCGCGACTGGTATCAAAAGGCCAAGGAGTGGGGCGAGCCCGCGGCGCAGGCGCAACTCGATGCGCTGGCAAGGCTGCCCTGACATCGCATTGCCGTTGGCTGACATAATCAAGCAGCGGCGCTGACCGATTCAACCCGCGGCTGGCTGACCGGTGAAGGCAACTGCGTGGGACCGCTGGTCAGGCATTCCTGCGAATTGAAAACCGGACTTTGCCATCCTTCGATCCGAATTCGGAAAATGCTCGCTGCGCGCCGCGACCACAGGCTCGTCCCGGTTTCGCCCGACTTTTTTACCCGGAATGCCGTTCACCGGACGGATAGCTACAGACACGGCTTCGCTCGCTTGGCGTTGTGATGCCGTGCGATGGCACGGCTATTCACGACAGCGCCGACACTTGTGTACTTGATTAGTACTTTTCAGCTAGGACAGCAGCGTTGATGTCACGACGAATATGTATTTAAAATTTTCGATAAAAAATGCTGCAAGAATCTTAAATTGCGTTGCAATTCTTCATTAACGCAACTCGCAGATTCCACAGTTTGGCCGGAGTTTAGCTTAAGTTAGGACACGAAGCCCTTCATGGTATGCGGTATGATGATCACGCACCGGAAGCGTGTCTGGTACCGGGTTACGAATTGGGAACAGTTCAATGAATTTATCCAAAAACCAGACAGCATCTAACGCGCGTCAACGCGGCACGTTCCATTGCACCGGCGGCTTTCAGCTCCCGACTTCACCTTGATCAACGATTGATAATCTCGTCAGCACCTTTTCAGCAAATCACAGCGTCGTGCCGTTCCGCGGTGATTTTCAGTGAACATCGCCGCCCAAGGAGTTTTTCATGAGTAGCTTGATGAGCGACAATATGGACCCTAACAGTCCACTGTATTACGCGCCGCGTCGGCTGCGTCAGCCGGGCGATCAGACTCCGGAAGCTCCCCAGGGACGTGGCCAGGCGCCGCGACAACCGCAGGCTGCCGAGGTGACGCAATTGTGGCGCAACGGTACGCCGGAGGAGGTCGCGCGCAACCCGTCGAAGATCTTCGAAGATGCCGTGTCAAAAGCGCTGCAGGAATCGCTGGAACCTGAGCAAGTTCATTCATCCTCGATCCTGGATCGCAGGGAATCCCGAGGCCTGTTCGGATCGACCGGAAAATTGATCGCCGCCGCCAGTGTGGCCGCGCTGATCGCGCTGTTCTTCGTCGTGGTCCTGCCGATGATCCGGACGACCGCTGCTCCGGGCGAGGCAGAGGCGGGGGTGTCGGTCTGGCAGCAGCTTCGGGCATCGCTATTCCCGGCGCCGCAACGCAAGCTGTCTTCGACGCTGGTCGTCAGCGACCAGAGCGGACCTTTCAACGAGCCGCTCGAACTCGGGATCAACGTCACGGCGCCGACCAGCGGCGGTTCGGTGATCGTTAGCGGTCTGCTGACCGGCAGCCGTCTCACCACGGGCAAGCGGGTTGGTGCCAATGAGTGGCGTATCCCGGCGCTGGAAGTCGCCGGCACCTCGGTGATTCCACCCAATGACTTTGTCGGCCAGATGAATCTGAGCGCGGAACTGCGTGGTGCCGACGGCGCCGGCATGGTCGCCAGCAATTTCCGCCTGGTCTGGACGGGGGCCAATGCTTTTGCCCCGCCGCCGGTGCCGGTTGCCGCGCCGACTCCGCGGCCGTTGAACATCGCCCAGCCGGTTGTGCCGCCGCCGGCGCCGCAGGTAGTTGTACCCATGGCCTCGTTCGCGCCGCCTCCGCCAGTCGCCGCCCCGGTGACAGTGCCGGCCCCGGCGCAACTTGCCGCGATGCCGGTGACATCGGCGGCGCCGGGCGTTCGGAATCTTGATCCGAACGAGATCGCCAGCCTGATCCGGCGCGCCCAGGAACTGGCCACTTCCGGCGATTTCCTGCCGGCGCGGTTGCTGCTGCAGCGCGCGGCGGATGCGCGAAGCGCGCGTGCCGCCTCCATCCTGGCCGAGACCTATGACCCGATTGCGTTGAAGCGATTTGCCAACGGGCCGCTGCCCGATGTGAATATCGCACGCAGTTGGTACAGGAAGGCCAAGGAGTGGGGCGCGCCTGATGCGCAACGCCAGCTTGACGCGCTCGAGGCCTACTGAGCGCGCCACCCGCGGCCATCGTCACTGAATTGAACTTTTTGCCGGCGTCTTATTTGCGCGCCGTTTCCGCACGCGTGATCGATCGCGTTCATTTCTGGGGGGCTTCGGAATATGACAACAGCACTGCGTTTCTTGAAGAGTACGGTGGCCGCGCTCGCGGTTGCGGCGACCTCGTGGGCCCTCACGGCCACGCCGGCTGCGGCGCAGGCCAAGGAGCTTGACCCTGCGTCGGTCAGCGAAGGGTTGAAAGCAATTTTCAACTACCGCACCGACAACAAGGCCATCAAGGAAAGGCCCAACCTCAATACCATCACCGTCGTATTGGGGCCGCTCGGCGGAACCTATTTGAACATAGGCGCGGACCTCTCCACCATTCTCGACGATGAAGAGAACTTGCGCGTGTTGCCGGTGGTCGGAAAAGGCTCGGCCAAGAGCATTGCCGATATTCTGTTCCTGCGCGGCGTCGATCTCGGCATCGTACGCGCCGATACGCTCGATTATCTGGAGCGCAAGGGGTACGTGAACAACATCAAGCGGCAGTTCACCTACATCACCAAGCTGTACAACGAAGAGGTCCACGTCGTCGCCGGCAGGTCGGTGAAGCGGATGCAGGACCTCGACGGCAAGCGGGTGGCGATCGATCTGCCGGATGGCGGCACCTTCATCACCGCCAGCACCATCTTCGAACGCCTCGGCATCAAGCCGATCTATTCCTACATGGAGCAGCGGCTCGCCCAGGAGAAATTGAAGAAGGGCGAGATCGATGCCTTTGTCGCCGTGCAGGGTACGCCCTCACGCTCGGTCGGTCAGATGACCGGCGAATTCCATCTGGTGCCGATCGAGTATGCCGGGCCGTTGCAGGCCGACTACTTCCCGTCGGTCCTCAAGGCGGAAGACTATCCGACGTTGCTACAGCCTGGCGAACGTATCGACACGGTCTCGGTGGCGGCCATTCTGGCCGGCTACAACTGGCCCGCCAACACTGAGCGCTATCGTAAGATGGAGCATTTCGTTCAGATCTTCTTCGACAAGTTCAAGAACTTCCAGCAGCCGCCGTTCCACCCGAAGTGGAAGGAAGTCGCGTTGGGCGCGCCGCTGAAGGGCTGGGAACGGTTCAAACCGGCGCAGGACTGGCTCGACTCGCACGCCGCGACCGCTTCCGGTGAAGTGCGTGGCAAGTTCGACCAGTTCCTGGCGTCGCGGTCGATGGCCCCCGGCACCCGGGCCGCGCTCACGCCGGACCAAAGCGAAGCGCTGTTCCAGCAATTCCTGAAATGGCAGATCACTCAGACCGCGCCGCGCCCGGCGGTCGCACGCCCCCCGGCGGCGGCGCTGCCGCAGTAAGCTGATAGGGCCACAAAAAAGCCCGGCCGTGAGGCCGGGCTTGTACCCATGATAACCTGGTTCGATGTTACGCGCTCTTGGCGCCCGCCGTCGGCAGACTGTAGGTCTTGAACTGGTCGCGCAGCGCGGTCTTCAGGATCTTGCCGGTGGCGGTGTGCGGGATCGCATCGACGAAAACCACATCGTCCGGCATCCACCATTTGGCGATCTTGCCATCCATGTATTTCAGGATGTCCTCGCGCGTGGCGGTCTGCCCGGCCTTCAGTTGCACGATCAGCAGTGGCCGCTCGTCCCACTTCGGATGATAGACGCCGATCACCGCGGCCTCCGCGACCTGCGGATAACCGACCGCGAGATTCTCCAGATCGATCGAGCTGATCCACTCGCCGCCGGACTTGATGACGTCCTTGGAACGATCGGTGATCCGCATATAGCCGTACTGGTCGAGGGTGGCGACATCGCCGGTGTCGAAATAGCCATCGGCGTCGAGGATGTCGGTTTCGACGCGGTAATAGGCTTTCGAGACCGCGGGGCCACGTACCATCAGCCGGCCGAAGGTCTTGCCGTCCCAAGGCACTTCCTTGCCGGAATCGTCGGTGAGCTTCATCTCGACCATGAACGGCGGGTAGCCCTGGGTCGACAGGATATCCAGCCGGGCGTCGCCGTCGAGATCCTTGAACTGGCCTTGCAGGCCACAGACGGTGCCGAGCGGGCTCATCTCGGTCATGCCCCAGGCATGACGCGGCTCGATGCCCATGTCGGCGAACGCCTTGATCATCGAGCGTGGCATAGCCGAGCCGCCGCACACCACCACCTTGAGGTCGGGAAGCTTGACGTTCTCCTTGGCCATGTACTGCAGCAACATCAGCCAAACCGTCGGCACGCCGGCGGTATAGGTGACCTTCTCGGTGCTCATCAACTCATAGACCGAGGCGCCATCGAGCTTGGCGCCGGGCATCACCAGCTTGGTGCCCATCGACGGCGCCGAGAAGGCAATGCCCCAGCTGTTGGCATGGAACAGCGGCACCACCGGCAGCATGGTGTCCTTCGACGTGGTACCGAGCGCGTCGCCATTGTTGGCGATCAGCGCGTGCAGCACGTTGGAGCGATGCGAGTAAAGCACGCCCTTGGGGTCGCCCGTAGTGCCCGAAGTGTAGCACATCGCCGCCGCTGTATTCTCGTCGAAGCTCTTCCATTTGAAGTCGCCGTCGACCTCGTTGATCCAGTCTTCATAGGCGACGACGTTCCTCAGCGTAGTGTCCGGCATATGCGCGCGGTCGGTGAAGACGATGTAGCGTTCGACGGACGGAAGCTGGTCGGCGATCTTTTCAAGGATCGGGATGAAGGTCAGGTCGGTCATCACGATGCGGTCCTGCGCATGGTTGATGATCCAGGCAATCTGGTCCGGGAACAGCCGCGGATTGACGGTGTGACAGATGGCGCCGATGCCCATAATGCCGTACCAAGCCTCGAGATGACGCCAGGTGTTCCACGCCACGGTGGCGACGCGGTCGCCGAGTTGAATGCCCTCGCGGTCGAGGCGCTGCGCGACTTTCAGCGAGCGCGCGCGAATTTCGGCGTAATTGGTGCGATGAATGGGGCCTTCGATCGAACGGGTGACCACTTCGCGTTCGCCATGGACCTTGGCAGCGTGATCGATAATCCGATGACAAAGCATAGGCCAGTCTTGCATCAACCCGCGCATTCGAACGTCCCTCCGTCTTTTCATTGTCCACGCCGGCGTCGCCGCGAGGCGTTCTTGTCCAGGGCCTTGTCGAACAAGGTGCTGCCGAGCAAGGTCTTGCCATGAAGTCTAGCCTGCGGGAAGCGGCCCGGAAATGGCCATCTGGCGGCTTCGGCTGCGACCAAAGAACAATGGCCATCGTGCTGACATTGCTGGTGGTTGCGGCGCCGGCGCAGGCTTACCTGACGGCGGGGCGAACGCCGCTGCCGCGACCGCGCCCGGCCGAGGCGCCGGCGAACAAGCAGGCCACGCCGCCAGCCGAGGCTGACCAGCCGGCCGAGCCGGACAAGCCGGCGGCGGAACAGGGGGCGGCCGCGCCGTCGCCACCGTCGGCCTGCCGCCTGGCGCTGACCGATGCGATCGCGATTGCGCCCAGCGTGCCCGATATCAAGGGGCCCGGTGCCTGCGGCGGTCCGGACATGGTGCATCTCGAAGCGGTAATCCTGCCGGACCGGACGCGAGTGCCGTTGAAGCCGGGCGGTACCATGCGTTGCTCGATGGCCACGGCGGTGGCCGACTGGATCCGTACCGATATGGCGCCGCTTGCCGCCAGCCTTGGCACCAGGCTCGCCGAACTCGACAATTTCGATTCCTTCGACTGTCGCGGCCGTAACCGCGTGGTCGGCGCCAAGATGTCGGAGCACGGCCGCGCCAATGCGCTCGACGTGCGCGGGCTGAAGCTCGCCAATGGCGAGTCGATCGCGCTGACCGAACGTGCAACGCCGCGCGAGTGGCGCGAGCAGGTTTTGCTGTCGGTTTGCACGCGGTTCACCACCGTGCTGGGACCGGGATCGGATGGCTATCACGAGGACCACATCCACCTCGATCTCGCCGAGCGCCGTGGCAACTACAAAATCTGTCAGTGGAACATCTGGGACCCGATGCCGCAAATCGCGCCGCTGATGCCGGCGATGCGTCCCGACGAGGCGCCACCCCGCGAGACCGCTGAGACCAGGCCCGATGAAACCAGGCCGGCCGAAGCCGCCCCGGAACAGCCGGCCGCCACGGCGCCCGTTGCGCCGGAGCCGGAGCCGGAGCCCGAGACCGTCGAGGCCGAGCACCCGCCGGTCAAGCCGACGCCGAAACCCAAGCCTCGAAAACGCCGCGCGCCGCCGTCGCCGTTCAGCTTTTCGCGCTGAGTTTGGTTGCTTCTTGAAGTTGCAACGAAGTGCGCTTTTTCCCCTCTCCTTGCGGCCTGCGCAAATCACTGACGTTGAGAGGCCTATGCCAAATAGCGCCAAATAAAAAAGCGCCGGAAAATCCGGCGCTTTTCAAAACACTCAGCTTTTGTCGAAATCAGTACGGCGTGCCGCCATTGCCCTGCAGCGCCAGCTTGGAATTATAGGGCGAGTCGCCCTGCTTGGGCTCCAGTACCACCACCACGGCGCCTGACTTGACGCGGCTGTAGAGGTCGATGACGTCTTCGTTGGTCATGCGGATGCAGCCCGACGAGATCGAGGCGCCGATATATTCCGGCTGGTTGGTACCATGGATGCGGAACAGGGTGTCGCGATTGCCCTGGTAAAGATACAGCGCGCGGGCGCCGAGCGGGTTGTCGACGCCGCCGGGCACCTGGGCCGGCAGGCCTTCGATGCGCGCGTGAATGTCCTTGGTTGGCGTCCACTTAGGCCATTCGGCCATATTGCCGACGCGGGCGACGCCGGAGAAGGCCAGGGCTTCCTCGCCGACGGTGATGCCGTAGCGGATCGCCTTGCCGCCATCCTGCACGTAGTAAAGATAGTGGTTATCGGAATCGACCAGGATCGAACCAGGCAGCTCCTTGCGGTGATAATCGACAATGGCACGGCGGAACGGTTCGGCGACAGTGACCTTGGCGTAGCGCGCCTTGGCGAGCTGGGCCTTGTCGGCCGGCTTCAGGCTGGCTTCCGGCGCGGCCTGGAAAGTGGTGGACGTCTGCATGCAGCCCGACAACATCAGGCCCACCGCTACGACAAATCCCAGTTTCATCTTGAGAGACAACATTTCAGTGTTCCAATGACCGGCCAGCACCAAGGTTGCGCTGTAAAAGCTGCAAATACCTTGATGATGATTATCGACGACGCCGCATTTTTTCCAGCACTTCCGCGTCCTTGCTGCGATGCGGTGCACCAGCTGTGGCGGAATTGTCGCAATCTGGTGCGGAGGCGCGGCGTTATGCGTCAGAATTTTTCGTAAGGCTGCGTCCGATGGCGCAGTTCGCGCATAAAAAAAGCGCCGGCACAGCCGGCGCTTTCAGATCGTTGAGTCGCATCGCTCAGAATGGCGTCCCGCCGGCGCCTTGCAGCGCCAGTTTGGAATTGACCGGCGAGTCGCCCTGCTTGGGCTCCAGCACGACGACGATGGCCCCCATCTTGACGCGGCCATAGAGGTCGATGACGTCCTCATTGGTCATGCGGATGCAGCCCGAAGAGATCGAGGCGCCGATATATTCCGGCTGGTTGGTGCCATGGATCCGGAACAGGGTGTCCTTGCCACCGGAATACAGATACATCGCGCGCGACCCCATCGGATTGTCGGGGCCGGGCGCCACGAAGGTCGGCACGCCCAGGCGCGAGATTTCGCCCGGAGTCGGATGCCAGGCCGGCCATTCCGCCATCATGCCAACCTTGGCGACGCCGGAAAATGCCATCGCGTCTTCGCCGACGGTGATACCGTAGCGGATCGCCTTGCCGCCATCCTGAACGTAATACAGATAGTGATTGTCGGAATCGACAACGATGGACCCCGGCAGTTCCTTGCGGTGATAATCGACGATGGCGCGGCGGAACGGCTCTGCGACGGGGGTCTTCGCATAGGAGACCTTGGCGAGCAGTTCCTTGTCGCGCGGCTTCATCATCTTGTCCGACGAGACCTCATAGGTGGTAGCCTGCATGCAGCCCGACAGCATCAGGCCCGCAACGGCCAACAAACCTATTTTTACCGTGAAAGACGACATTCAATAATTCCAGTACAGGCCGGCGCTTGAACTCGCTGTCGCGTTGCGGACGCCGCGCCGACACGATCCCGCTGAAAAGAAGTATCTCCGAAACGGGTTGGATTTCCAGCGCTTACATGCTGTCAACAGCCGGAAGCGGTCACTCTGTGTCCAAATTGTCGCAGGGTTGGCCGTGCCTGGATCAAAACCCAGGCGCGCGACCCGCATCCCCTGGGCGGCGATCCCGTGGGCGGTTATCCGGCTGCGGGAAAAGTCACAGCGCCGTGACGCCGGGCCGACCGGGCAGGGGTTGGCGGGCTGCGATAAGGCTGTCATGACCGCTACGTCGGCTTCGGCCAGGGTCGGCCATCCCATCCGATTCGCGCCACGCTGCTTGCGCCCTGTTCATTCCCGGAGTTGCCATGCTCGCTGTCTTCACGCCCCTGGAAACCACCCTGACGAAGTCCGAACCCACCGACCTCGCCGTGTTGCCCGAGGATGCGGTGTGGATCGACCTGATGAAGCCGTCGCCGGGCGAGGACCAGGCTGTCGAGCGACTGGTCGGTATCGCGGTTCCGACGCGTGAGGAGATGCAGGAGATCGAGATTTCGAGCCGCCTCTATATCGAGAACGGCGCCCGCTACATGACGGCGACTTTGATGTGCGCGGCCGATACCGACTCGCCGCGGATCACGCCGGTGACTTTCATCCTGTCCGGTCATCGCCTGGTCACGGTGCGCTATGACGCGCCCAAACCGTTCGCGCTGGTGGAGAGCAAACTGGCGCGCGGCATTCCGCCCGGCGCCAATGGCGAGACGGTGCTGCTGGAACTGCTCGACGCGGTGATCGACCGCTGCGCTGACATTCTGGAGCGCGCCGGTGCCGACGTCGACCAGGTCAGCCACGACATCTTCGAGCCTGACGAGTCGATGCGCACCGGTCATGCCAAGCGCTATTCGGAAATCCTGATCGTGATCGGCCGCAAGGGTGACCTGACCTCCAAGGTGCGCGAGAGCCTGGTCTCGATCGGCCGCGTCGTCACCTTCGTCACCGCGGAAGCCGACGGCGTCAAATGGTCGAAAGAGATGCGCGCGCAGCTGAAAACCATGCAGCGCGACGTGTCGTCGCTGACCGACCACGCCTCGTATCTGTCGAACAAGATCACCTTCGTGCTCGACGCCATGCTCGGCGTTGTCAATCTCGAGCAGAACAACATCATCAAGCTGTTCTCGGTGATGGCGGTGGTGTTGATGCCACCGACCCTGATCGCCTCGGTCTACGGCATGAATTTTCGTATCATGCCGGAATTGCAATGGGAACACGGTTATCCGATGGCCCTGATCATGATGCTGTTCGCCGCGGCGCTACCGTATTTGTTCTTCAAGTGGAAGAAGTGGCTGTAGTTAGAATCAGAGGTTGCGCGCGCAGATATTTACCGCGACGAATTGCGTAGTTAATCAACTATACTGCGACTACCGGCGGTCATGTGTCCGTAGCAACAATTCTAACGGTAAAATTTGAGCTTTTCGCTGAACGGTTGAGCGAAGGATTTGCTGTCATAAAGGTCGCGCAAGCGATGAGGATAGCCATGACTGACAATATCGATACCACGGGACGCAACGTCGTCGACTTCCTGCTCTATCAGCAGCTGCGCAACGGCAGGGCGGGCGCGATGTCGGCCCGGGCCTGCCTTCATTGCGGCGCGGCGTTGGCCGACGGCGAATCCGAGACGGACTGCTCCACGCTTGACGCCGCGCTGCCGCGGCGGTTGCGCGCGGATTGAGCGGGAACGCAGGAATGCGATCAGACGGCGAAGCCGGCTGAAAGGCAGACTCGGAACCCCGACCCGATTTGGCGATCCCCGGCTTCCCGTCACCCAGTCGCCGCGGCTGAGATCCACGCGCGGTTCGCACAGCGTCGCCCCGCGACGGGCGTGCTAGACGTGCTGGCCGCCATTGATGTGGATCTCGGCGCCGTTCACATATGAACTGGTCTCGCTGCACAGCACATAGATAATCTTGGCGACTTCGTCGGGGGTGCCGAGACGGTTCAGAGGGATCTGCTCGGCGACGATCTTGTCGGTGCCGGGCGACAGGATCGAGGTGTCGATCTCGCCCGGCGCGATGGCGTTGACGCGCACGCCGAGGCGGCCGAAATCCGACGCCATCTCGCGGGTCAGCGACGCCAGCGCCGCTTTCGACGTCGCATAAGCGGCGCCGGCGAATGGATGCACGCGGGAGCCGGCGATCGAGGTGACATTGACCACCGAGCCCTTGGCCGCGGTCAGTTCCTTGATCAGCCCGCGCGCCATCATGATCGGCGCGAAGAAATTGTCCCGGAACACATGGCTCCAGGCGTCGACGTCGGTATCGATCGAGCCCATCCGCTTGCCGCCTTCGGCCTTCGGCGAGATCGCGGCATTGTTGACCAGCGCATGCAGCAAGCCGCCGTCGAGACGTTCCTTGATCTCGGCGATGGCGCGGGTGGTGTCGTCGTGGTCGGCGAGGTCGACCTGGATATGGTCTTCGGGACCGGCGTCCCACGGGCAGACCTCCGGGAACGGATGCCGCGAGCAGGTCAGCACCCGCCAGCCGGCACTGGAAAACCGCATCACGGTGGCGTGGCCGATGCCGCGGCTGGCGCCGGTCAGCAGCAAGGTACGCCGCGGCGCGTTGGAGTCGGTGGTCGGCATGCCAGCAGGTCTCGTCTTGTTGGGTCGACTCACGGGTAGAGCCTCACCTTGGTCCAGGAAGTGTCGGGCGACGCAGCTTCCGCGCCCGCCTGGTCGCGGCGGAATTCGATGCGGTCGTGCAGCCGGAACGGGCGGTCATGCCAGAATTCGAAACGCCGCGGCGTGATGCGGAAGCCGGTCCAGCCTGGCGGCCGCGGCACGGCACCGAGGATGTGCTTGGCGGCCTCCCTGGCGATCGCCTGCTCGAAGGCAAAGCGGCTCTCCAGCGGCTGCGACTGCTTGCTGGCCCATGCGCCGATCTGCGCCTGCTTCGGCCGCGAGGCAAAATAGGCGTCGGCCTCGGCCTCGGTGACGGGAGTGACCGGCCCGCGAACCCGCACCTGGCGGCGCAGCGACTTCCAGTGAAACAGCAAAGCCGCCTTGGGATTGCCGGCGAGTTCCTGGCCCTTCTGGCTGGCGGTGTGGCTGTAGAAGACAAAGCCGTCGGCATCAAAGCCCTTCATCAGCACCATCCGCACATCGGGCAGGCCGTCGGCATCGACGGTGGCCAGCGCCATCGCGTTGGGATCGTTCGGCTCGGAAGCCTGCGCCTCGGCAAACCATTCGGCAAACAGCGCAAAAGGCTCGAAGGCCGCCGTAAAATCACCGGACGTTAACGGAGTTGGGTCTTTGATGGGGGTGGTCGTGTCGGTCATGTCCGGAGTTCCGTTTGCGTTGGCCAAGTGCCCAGAACCTGCTGAACATCCTGCATAGGCCAGCCCTATATAGGACACGGCAACGCAATGGCCTACCGGCGATCTGCCGGCTTGGCACCGCGCTTACAGCTATTCTGATCGGCGGCGGCGCGGGGGCCGGGCTCGGTGGCTGCAGCCTCAGTCGAAACGAATCGGCCTTTGCCCGGATGGAAGGTGGCGACGTCACCGGCTCGATCGCCGTGGCCAGCCAGGCCGTCACCTACGAACCGACGGAGGCCGATCTGGTGCTGGCCCGCACCGCGGCATCCGATGTGTTGACCAAGGGCGGCAAGGATTCCAGCCAGCCGTGGGAAAATCCGACCACCGGCGCACGCGGCTCGGTGACGCCACTGTCGTCCTCCTATACGGCGGATGGCCGGACCTGTCGGGATTTCCTTGCCAGCTACGTCAACGGCACCTCGGAAAGCTGGCTACAGGGCGCCGCCTGCCGCGCCGAACACGGTCGCTGGGATGTCCACACGCTGAAACCTTGGCGCCGCGGCTGATTTGGCCGAGATCAGGCTTGCGTTTCTCGTTGCAAAAATGACACGAAGACCCCAGATGAAGGTCAAGCGGGCCAGTGCCCGCATTTCGTAGTTTTGTCTGAAGGAGAGAAGACGGATGCGCGACCCCTATGAGGTCTTGGGGGTGCAGCGGGGCGCCAGCGCTGCGGCGATCAAGAGTGCCTACCGCAAGCTCGCCAAGAAGCATCATCCCGACAATAACCGTGACGATCCGAAGGCCGCCAACCGGTTTTCGGAAGTGAATTCGGCCAATGAAATCATCGGCGACGAGGACAAGCGCAAGGCGTTTGACCGCGGCGAGATCGATGCCGACGGCAAGCCGAAATTCCAGGGCTTTCCCAGCGGGCGCGCCCCGTCGCAGCCCGGCTTCGAAAACGCCTTCCGCGGCGGCCCCGGCGCGCAGCAGGGCTTTGGCGGCGGCGGCTTCGAGGACATTCTCAACAGCATGTTCGCCGGCGGCGGCGGGCCGCGCGGGGCCCGCGGCCCGCAGAATTTTGGCTTCGAGGGCGGCGGCATGGCCGCGCCAGATCTCGATATCGCCGTCACCATGGCCGTGACACTGGAAGAATCCGTTCAGGGCACCGAGAAGCGGGTGCGGCTGTCGACCGGCAAGGAATTGAACGTCAAGATCCCGGCCGGCGTCACCGCGGGCCAGCAGATCCGGCTCAAGGGGCAGGGCGAGACCGCGCCCGGCCATCGGCCCGGCGACCTGATGATCACCGTCAGCATCGCGCCGCATGCGTTCTTCAAGATAGACGGCAGCGATCTGCGCGTGGAACTGCCGGTGACGCTCTATGAGGCGGTCCTGGGCGCCAAGGTGCGCGCGCCGACCCTGTCGGGGGCGGTCGAGCTGTCGATTCCGAAGAACACCTCGAGCGGTCGCATCTTCCGCCTCAAGGGAAAGGGTCTGCCGAAGCCGGGCGGCACGCCCGGCGATCTCTACTTCACCACCCGCGTCATGCTGCCCGATGGCCACGATGCCGAGCTGGAAGCGCTGATGCAGAAATGGCGCGACGACCGACCGTATAATCCACGGAGTGATCTCGAAAGGTGAGTCGTAGGATGGGTTGAGCCTCTTGCGAAACCCATCGCCTACCGACGAAGCGTGATGGGTTTCGCGAAGGACTCAACCCATCCTACGCCCGCTACGAAAACTCAGCCCCCGACCTTTTCCGTCTGATCATATACCAGCCGCGCCACCTGGTTGAGGCGGTCCTTGTCGGTCGGGCCGGACAGCACATAGCCAATGCCCTTGTCGGCCCAGAACAGCGCGCCGTCCTTGTCCTGCGAGGCGTAGCGCATCTGGGTCGTGTCGGTGGTGGCGCGCGAGGTGTACAGCGTGTAGCGCTCGCCAGAGCCACTTTCATACATGAAGAACGCGGCGGGCGCTTCCGGGCCGGGCAGCAGCCGGCCGCCGACCAGTTTCAGCCCGGTGCCGTCGAGTTCCGGAGCCTTGATGGCGTAGCCGACGCGCTTTGACAGCCACTGCTGCAGATGGGCGCGCTCATTGCCTGCGACCTCGACGGGGTGACGGACCTCGACCACATAGAGCCGATGCGCATCCAGCGCATCCACCGTAAAGTGCTGGAACGCCGACGGCGTCGCCGCGGCGCCATGCGCGAACCAGCCGACGCTGCCACCTGCGATGAACGCGACCAGCGCGGCAGCCACGGCGCCAAGCATCCACGACCTCGACTGATGTGTCAGCCGCTCGATCTCCAGCCGCTTCGGTACCACTTCGTCGGCGACGGAATCGTAACGCGCATGCAGCAGTTCGGCCATGCTGCGCCACGACTGCACCCGCGCCGCCCCGTCGGGATGCGCCGCAAGCCACGCCTCGACATCGCCGCGACGCTCGGCCGGCAACTCGTTGTCGACGAAAGCGTGCAGTTCGTCTTCGGTGACGGGCATGTGGGGTACGGTCTTCGGCGTGGTCCCGGGTGGGTCATGGTCGTTTCGGGCCGGCGCTGCTTTCTTCTTCCTTCTCCCCTTGTGGGAGAAGGTGGCCCGGACGAAGTCCGGGTCGGATGAGGGGTTCTGCACTCGCGATTCCCCCCCCCCCGTCCGCGCT
>JACMOT010000141.1 GCA_014377915.1 Tardiphaga sp. | reverse complement strand
GGTTTCCCCCGCCGCCTTCGTTTCGTTCAGTCTGCCGAGGTTTAGCGCAGCAGCTGCAACACGCCCTGCTGGGCGGTGTTGGCGAGCGACAGCGCGGAGACACCGATCGACTGGCGGGTCGACAGCGCCTGGCTGTTGGCCGCTTCCTCATTGGTATCGGCGAGCGTCAGGTTCGACGCACCGGTCTGCAGCACGTTGATCAGGCTCTTCGCGAAGTCCTTACGGATCTCCACGACCGACAGGTTCGAACCGAAGCTCGAGGCCTGCGAGCGTAGCGAGGTAGCCGCCGTGGTCAGGGTTGCCAGGGTCTTGTTGGCCGCCGCGTTGTCGGTGAAGTCGGTGCCCGCCGTCAGCTTGGAGAGGCCGAGACCGCCGGGGCCGAAGCTGACGCCCGCGATGCTGAGCTTGGAAGTACCGGTTTCGTTGAAGGTCAGCTTCAGAGTATCGCCATTGAGCAGGTTGACGCCGTTGAAGGACGAATCCTGCGCCGTGGTGGTGATCTGGTCGATCACCTGGTTGTACTGGCTGATCAGGCTGGCGCGGGTAGCCTGCGAGGTCGGATCCTTGACGGCATTGACGACGCTCTGGCCCTTGAAGCCGATCGTCGACGTACTGGAAGCGGTACCAGCGACGGTGCCGATGTTGGACGAAGCCGCATCGTTGGTGGTGGTGATGGTCAGCTTGCCGGTGGTGTCGAGGCTGGCCTGCAAATTGTTCGCCGCGAGCGCCGAGTTCAATCCGTCCAGCGTCGAGACCTGACCAGCGCTGCTGCCGAAGGTGATCGATGTCGCGGCACCGCCGCCCGTCGCACCGATCGTCAACGTCTTGCCCTGCAGCGCGGGGACACCAGGCGTACGCGCCTGGGTGACGCCGGTGCCGAGGCCGAGAGCCGCCAGCGCACCCGCGTTCGAGCTGGTGATCGACAGGTCCGAAGTGGTGCCGGTGTCGATGAGCAGCTTGCCGCCGGACACCGAAGAGCCAGTGCCGCCGGTCAGGCCGTTGATCTTGCCGAGCAGGCTGGTGACCGTGTCGGTGATGTCGATCTGATTAGCACCGGAAGCGCCCGATGCCGTGAAGCTAAGGGTCTGGCCATTGATGGTCAGGGTATCGCCGGCGGCGAAGGCGGTCGACAACGAGTCACTGTTGACAGCGCCGGAAAGCGTGGTGGCACCAGTGATCGCAGCAGGGGTGTTGAGGCGGTTGGTCGCCGCGGAGCCGGTGAAGGTTGCCGTGGTCGGGGTCGCGGTGCCGAGCAGGTTCGACGCGGTCGAGGTGGCGTTGGCAACGCTGGTGATCGACGACTTGACGTAGCCGACCGTGGTCTGCAGCGCCTGGTTGGCGATCGACTTGGCGGAATCGACCAGCTTCTGGATCGAGGTGATGCCGGTGTTGGCGGCCTGCAGGATCTGCACGCCATTGCCGATACCATCGAGCAGATTGTTGATGTCGCTGGAACGCGAGTTCAGCGACGACGCGGTGAAGAAATTGGTCGGGTTGTCGAGCGCGGAATTGACCTTGTTACCGGTCGAGAGCTTGTTCTGGGTTTCCGACAGAAGCGATGCGGTGGACTGCAGCGAGAGCAAGTTCTGACGGACTGCGGACGTAAGTGTGATGCCGGACATGTTGGATACCTTCCTGGTAAACTAAACTTCGATCTTCTTGACCGATGATGGGAAGATGATCCGCAGAGTCTAACAAGACGTGAAACGAAACACGCGAATTCATCACTCGCAGAACGAGCAACTACACTTCGATTCTCCCCCACAATATTACCTCAACGCTACGTCTGGTTATATTTGTGCAATCGAATCAATGCTTTTTGCACATGCCTGATGCCGATGCTGATGATCGCCTCTGGTATCGAAAAACCTTTTTGGTTGTAGCGGCGGTGACGCGAGCTCGAATAATTTTTTTATGGACAGCGATCTTTTTTTTAGCCGCCTGTATGCAGATACTAGTCAGCGATCGAAAGTACCTTTCCGTATGAAATATTACCTCTGTAGTTCGGCGCGAATGACGCGCCTTTTCGACTACAGTATAATTTTACCTCAGATAATGAGGCGGAATACTCATGGTTGAATCCAGCGACTTAACTACACTTCATGAGTGCGACCGGTGGCCGACAATCACCCAAAAACATGTCGCCGTCGAACAGAACGACGATATTCGCGGTATCGAAATGCCTTTTCCCAGGGTCATCCGAGAAACGGAACCGCTCGCGTCTGGTGCGGATTGCGGTCGCAAGTCAGGAAGGCCGCGCAGCCGCCACACGGATGCTGATCATTCTTGTGCCGCCTGTATCGAGATACTAGCGAGCGACCGGAAGTACCTTTCCGAATAAAATATTACCTCCGTAGCCCGGCGCGGATGACGGATCTTCGACGAGGCGGAACACTCTTGGTTGAATCGATGATGAAAACTACACTTCATGAGTGCGACCGGTAACCGACGCCCCCCCCGCAAACATGTTGTCGTGGAACAGAACGACAATATTCGCGGTATCGAAATGCCTTTGCCAATGAACCGCAGGAAATGGTACCGCGCGCGTCTGGTGCCAGATTGACGCCGCAAGCCAGGAAGGCGGTGGCGCGGCCACACGGAGACTGATGTTTCTTGCGTCGCCTGTATCGAGATATTAGCGAACGATCGGAAGTAACTTTCCGAATAAAATGTTACCTCTGTAGCTTGGCTACGAATGACGTATCTTCAATGAGGCGGAATACTCCTGGTTGAATCGATGAGGAAAACTACACTTCATGAGTGCGACCGGTAACTGACCGCCCCCTGCAAACATGTTGTCGTGGAACAGAACGGCAATATTCGCGGTATCGAAATGCCTTTGCCAATGAACTGCAGGAAATGGTACCGCGCGCGTCCGGTGCCAGATTGACGCCGCAAGCCAGGAAGGCGGCGGCGCGGCCAGGGCGTCCGAATCACCTATGCTGCCGATCACGATGTTCCGATTGACCGGTCACCAGATGAACGCACCTGCCCGCTCCGACAACAAGGCGACCCGCAAGGGGCTGACGCATCTCGGTGCCGGCCGGATCGCGGAGGCGGAACGGCTGTTTCGCAGCGTGCTGAAGTCCGATCCCCACGATGCTGGCGCCAATCACGGTCTCGGCCTGGTCAGCTTGCGGCGCGGCCAGCCGCGCAACGCGCTGGCGCTGCTGACGGCCGCCTTGCAGGCCAATCCCGGCGAGGCGCAGCACTGGTTCTCCTTCGCGGAAGCCCTGCTGCTGACTGGTTCCGCGACTGACGCCCGCACGATCCTGGACAAGGCGCTCAGCCGCGGCCTCGGCGGTCCCGCGGCGGACGCGCTGCGGCTGCGGATCGGCCACGCCGACGCGCAGCAGCAGGCGGTGGAACACCAGAAGTCGGGACGGCTGGCGCAAGCCCGCGAGATCTTCGAGCGGATTCTCGCCGAGGACCCCGACCATGTCGACAGCCTGCACATGGCGGGGGTACTGGCGATCCAGGAGGGCCGGCCGGCCATCGCGGTCGGGTTGATCACGCGGGCTATCGCGATGTGCAACGGCGTCGCGGCGTTTCACGGCAATCTGGGCAGCGCTTTGGCCGCGGCCGGGCGCCGCGACGAGGCGATCGCAGCCTTCGAACAGGCCATCCGCCTCAACGCCGGCGACCTCGACGCCCGCAACAACCTCGCCACTGTCCTGATGGATCACGGCCAGGCCGACGCCGCGCTGGCGCAGCACCGCGAAAACCTCCGGCTGCAGCCCGACAGCGCCAACGCCCACAACAATCTCGGCAATTTCTACAAGAAGACCGGCGAGATCGCCCTGGCGACCGCGTGCTACGAACAGGCCATCGCACTCGACCCGGCCTTCGCCCTCGCGCACAGCAACTTGGGTACGCTGCTGCGGGATACCGGCGAGATTGCCGGGGCGATCGCGTGCTACCGGCGCTCGGTGGCGGTCGACCCGGCCTTCGCCGAAGCGCATTACAACCTCGGTTCGGCGCTGCAGCGCGAGGGGCAGCTCGACGAGGCCCAGTTTCACCTGAAGCGTGCCACCGAACTGAAACCGGGTTTACAGGACGCCTGGATCAACCTCGGCAATCTGCACAAGGGTCAAGGTCACCTCGACGCGGCGATCGAATGCTACGGCAAGGTCGTTGAACTCGGACCCCATGCCGCCAAGGCCAACAACAACATCGGCGCCATCTATCTCGAACTGCACAGGGTCGATGAGGCGATCAGGCATTTTTCCGAAGCCGTGCGCCTCGATCCGCTTCTGGTGGAAGCCTGCAACAACCTCGGCAATGCCGTCACCGAGAAAGGCGATCTCGAGCGGGCCCAGCGCCTTTATCGCCAGGCCCTCGACATCAAGCCCGACTACGCCGATGCCATGAGCAATCTGGCCGGCAATCTGAAAAGTCAGGGCCGCAACCTCGAGGCGATCAAATATTACCGGGCGGCGATCGCGCTGGTCCCGGATCTGATCCTGGCGCACAACAACCTGATCATGATCCTCGGCTATACCGACGTGCCGCATGAGAGGGTGGTCGAGCAGGCCCGCATTTTCGACCGCGAGATCGCAGCACCCCTGCTCCGCCGCCGGCCGCTGTCCAACACGCCCGATCCCGACCGCCGGTTGCGGATCGGCTACGTCTCCGGGGATTTTCGCCTTCACGCCGTGAATTATTTCTTCGAGCCGCTGCTGCTGCGGCACGACCACGGCGCCGTCGAATTATTTGCCTACGCGACGACCATCCAGGAAGACCAGATCACCGCCCGGCTCAAGCCGCATTTCGACCACTGGCGCAATATCCGCCATCTCGGCGACGATGCCGCCGCCGACCTGATCGAGTCCGACGGCATCGACATCCTGGTCGATATGTCCGGCCACATGGCGCTCAACCGCCTGCTGGTGTTCGCCCGCAAGCCCGCGCCGATCCAGGCGACCTGGCTGGGCTTCACCACCACCACCGGCGTCAGCGCCATCGACTACCGCATTACCGATCCCTACACCGACCCAGTCGGCATGACCGAGCACTTCAACACCGAGACACTGTGGCGCCTGCCGTCCACCTTCTGTGTGTACCAGCCGCGCACGGACCTTCCCGCGCCGATCGACCATCCGCCGAGCGACGACAATGGCTACGTCACCTTCGGCTGTTTCAACAATTTCTCCAAGGTGAGCGACCGCACGCTGGCGCGCTGGGGCGAGATCCTCATGAACGTGCCGACCGCCCGGCTGCTGCTGGAGATTGTCGGCATCGATGGCCCGACGTTCCGCGACGCGACGCTGGCCCGGCTCGAACGCCTCGGCCTGCCGCTCGACCGCGTCCTGCTGGAGCCGCGAAAACTCGCCAACCAGTATGTGCTGTATGACCGGATCGACATCGCGCTGGATCCGTTCCCGTTCAATGGCGGCACCACCTCGCTCGACGCGCTGTGGATGGGCGTCCCGGTGATCGCGCTGGCCGGCGGATATTTTACCGGACGCATGGGCGTCTCGATCCTCAGCAATATCGGCCTGCCCGAACTGATCGCGCAGGATGAGATCGACTACGTGGCGCGCGCGACGCGGCTGGCGAGCGATGCGGCGGCGCTGCGCGCGGTGCGCCACGGCCTGCGCCAGCGCATGGCCAACAGCCCGATGATGGATTTTGCCCGATTTGCGCGCGACATCGAGGCCGCCTATCGCGGCATGTGGCAAAAATGGTGCGCGGAGCAGGCGGCGACCGAGACCTGAAGCCGGCGACGTTAGCTGCCTACGACCAGCTGTTGAAGCGCGGCGGCTCCGTGCTAACTGCTAGAGAAATTTGACCAGGCTCATCTGGTACAGTTTCGAGGTGGTCTGATACGACGCCTGCAGCGCGGTCTGCAGCGCCAGGATCTTGGTGGCGACCTCGTCATTGTTGATGCCCTCGATGGAGTCCAGCATCGTCTGCGAGATCACCTTGGTCTGCACCTGGCGATCGGTGGTGGCCTTCACCGAGGCCTGAGCGCCGGCGAAATCGGCCTGGATATCCTGAATGGTCTGGGTGCCCGGAACCGTCGCCAGGTTCTGCGCCACGCGCTGGTTCAGCGCCGCGATCTGGGCATTGGCGTTGGGATCGGTCGCGGACGTCGTCACCGCCGCGAACACCGCGACGTTCTGCAACTGCGACCGCAACGCCTGTTCGTCGGCGCGGGCGCCATATTGCACCGTGATGCCCTGATCGACCTGCGCCACGGCCGTGCCGCGGGCGGAATCGGTGCCGGTTTCGCCCTGATACCATATCACGGTATTGGCCTTGGTGCCCGCTACCAGCGTGGTCGATGCGCCGAGCGGCGTGCCGCTCACCCGCATCGGCGGTTCGCCAAAGAAATCCTTGCCGGCGGCCATCGCCGAGGCCGCCACCAGCGGGCCGTTGGCCAGCACCGACATCGACTTGCCGAGCTCGGTGTTCAGGCTGGCGGCGGTAGCCGCGGTGGTGGCCCCGATCAGAAAGGTGTTGGCGTCCATTGGCGTCTTAGCCGTCGCGGTCGCCGTCATCACCACGTCCTCGGAAGTGCCGTCGGGCAGCTGGAAGGTGAATTTGACCTGGTCGCCGATCTGCGGATTGGTCGCCCCGAGATCGACCGACATCGATTTCGACACCGCCGCGGCCGGGACCGCCGGCGGCACCGTGGCTGGCAGGTCGACCGGCTGCGTCACCGATGCGCCAACAATCGCCGTCGAAACTCCGGTAAGCTTGAGGCCGAACGGCTGCGCCGCCGGCGGCAGCGGCGGCGCCGTCAGCGGGCCGGTCGGGTCATCTTCGGTGATCTTCACCGAGGTCGCCGTCGCGCCCATCGAGGTGGTGACGCGACCAAGACCGCCAGTGCCGAGATCGGCCTGCTTGCGTTCGCTGATCACCGTCTTCAGGCCGGCGATGGTGGCACCGTTGCCATTCATGATCTGGTCGGCGGGCGCCACCGGCGCGGTGTCGGTGGCGCGGCCGGAAAACAGATAGCGGTCGCCGGACTGCGCGTTCAACATGTCGACCGAGTCGAAAAAGCCCAGCGACGCGGTCTTCTGGCCGGCGGTCTGGCCGGTATTGTCGAGCGTGCTGCCCGCGCTGACCGCCGCGCCCTTCACCGAGGATCCGATATCAGCCAGCCGCTGCAGCGACAGGTTCGCGACCTGGATGCGCGTGTTCACATTGACCGCGGTATCGGCATAGCTATCGAGCTTGGCGAGCTGCGATCGTAATCCGATCGCCAGGCTGCGTCCGCTGCCCTGCCCCGCATAGGTGGTGGAGACCTTGCCGCTCGCCAATTGCTGGGTGAGCGTATCGAGCTGGCTGCGCAGGTCGAGAATGCCCGAGCCGATGTAGGATGTTCGTCCACTTACGCCATCGATGGTCATGATCTACCTCAGAATGCCTGCATCAGGGTCTTGTACATGTCGTTGACGGTCGACATCACCCGCGCATTGGCGGAATAGGCGTTCTGCAGCGACAGCAGATGCGCCATCTCGTCATCGATATTGACGCCCGACGTCGCCGTCATCTTCTGCTGCAGCGTGTTGGGCACCACGTTCTGGCCATCGGCGAGCTGCGACGCCGCGCTGGCGGCGGCGCCCTGCGCGCTGGTGAACTGTTGCATGTAGCTCAGCAACGTGCCCTTGAACGGCGCGCCGCCGACGCCGGACTGCGGCGAATAGGTGAAGGTCGCGTTGCTCAACTGCTGAAGGATGAAATTGGCCCGCGTGGTGTCGCCCGCCGCCGTACCGGTGCCGTACAGCACCAGCTTCGACGGGTCGGAGGCCACCGCCGCATTGACCGTGAGGCGCCCGGCCAGCCCGGTCACCTGCGAGCCGGTGCCGGTGATCGCGCCGCTGTAGGCCGCGCCATTGTCGGTGAACAGCGACAGCGCGGCACTGCCGGCGGATAGTGAATTGGTCGCCGCGGTGCTGGTCACCGACGCCGCGGTGATCGTCGAGAAACCCGGATTGTTCTGCACAGTGATCGCAGCGAGCGACGTCCCGGAGAACTGCACCCGGCCGTTCATGGCGGCGTTGAGCTGGTTGACCACCGAGGCGACGCCGCCGGAAAAATCGATCCCGAACACCTGGTCGTTCGGATCGGCGGTCGCGGAATTGGACAGCGGCAGCGCGTTGGAATTGTCCACCCGCATGAACGAGATCTGCTGCTCGGCATTGTTGCCGTCGAGATAGGTCAGATGCATGACGTTGCCGGCCTTCATGTCGGCCGCGTTGGGGGCAACGGTTTGCGTGCTTGGCAGGGTCGTCACCACCGTGCCCGCCGTGGTGGTGTCTGACAGCGCGCTGGAGATCGAGCCCGCGAACTGGTCGAGCTGGTTCTGCGCCTCGACCAGCGAACTATCGCGCAGTTCGACATAGGCCGCGATCTTGCCGGACTTGATGCTCTTGGTCAGATCGATCGACCCGCCATTCGCATAGGTCACCGAGATCGAGCCGAGATTGCTGATCGCGGGATTGGCGTCCCATGTCGTATTGGGAGTCACGGTGCCCTGCGCGTTGAACGACAGCTTCGCCGCTTCATTGCCGACCAATTGCACGCCGGATCCGGTAAACACGGTGACTTGATTGGCGCCGTTGGTGGTGACCCGAATGTCCATCAGCTGCGATAGCTGGGTGACGTACTGGTCGCGCTGGTCGAGCAGCGCCGCGGTCGGGGCATCGGTCGAGGTGCCGCCGTTCGGGTTGCTCGCCAGCTGGTTGTTGATGGTGGCGATCTGCTGCATCAGACCGTTGGCGGTGTTGACGGAATCGCTGATGCCGGTTTCCGCCGCGCCGCGCAGCGTCTGGATCCCGCGCGTCATCGAATTCAATTGCTGCGCCAGCGCATTGGCCGCATTCACGACGCCGATCCGCGCCGACGCGCTGTCGGCGCTGGTGGACAGCGCCTGCACCGCGGTGGTGAGGCCGTTGAAGGCCTTCTCGAGCGTGCCGGTGGAATCCGGATTGCCGTACAGGCTCTGCATCTGCTGCAGAAAGCTCGACTTCAGCGTGGCGTAGCTGGCGCCCGAGGTTTCGGTGCGCAGCTGCGCCTGCACATAGGAGTCGAGCTCACGATTGACGCCGACGATATTGACGCCGGTGCCGACCGATCCGGTGTTGGTGGTGACCTGATCGATCGTCTTCTTGACGTAACCCGGGGTTTCCGCGTTGGCGACGTTCGACGACACCAGCGCCATCGACGCCTGGTTGGCGCGCAGGCCGGCCATTGCAATGGAAAGGGCGTCGTTCAGACTCATGACATACTGCCGATCTCAGGGACCACGGGGGACCGCGGGCCTATCTCATGACGTTCAGAAGATCCTGAACCATCGTGTTTGCCGTCGTGATGACCTTGGTATTGGCGGAATAGGCCTGCTGGGTGACGATCAGCTTGGTGAATTCGTCGGCGATGTCGGTGTTGGAGGATTCCAGCGACGAGCCCGAGATGCTGCCGCCCTTGCCGTACAACGCGCTGCCCGATTCATTGGTCGTCTCGAAGGCGCCGCCATCGAGCCGCTTCAGGAAGTTGGCGCCATTGAAGGTGGCGACGCTGACCTCGGCGAGATCGATGTTGCGGCCGTTCGAATAGGCGCCGACGACACGGCCATTGTTGCTGACCGAGACGCTCTGCAACTGGCCGGCGGCGTAGCCGTCCTGCTGCAGCTGGTTGACCTGGGCGTTGCCGTTGGTATCGGCGAACTGGGTCAGGCCCCCGGTGCCGAACGCCATGGTGACATTGCCGAGCGAGGTGCCGCTGACCGTCAAACCGCTCAGCGTGATCTGGCCGATCACCGGCTGCATCTGGCCGTTCGGCCCGAACTTGAAATCGGTGCCGACATTCTGCCAGCCGACGGTGGTGCCGGTGGCCGCCGGATTGGTCTGGTAGAACAGGTTCCAGGTATCGGTACCGCCCTGCGTCGCCGATTCCACCTTGGCCCAGCGGAACTGCAGATTGACCGGCGCGCCATTGCCGTCATAGGCGGTCGCCGCGCCGCCGCTGATCGACTCGTCGAGAAACGTCTGGTTGTCGCTGCCAATCACCACGCCGGTGCCCGCCGTACCGCCGCCGGCACGCAACGCCGTCACGGTGCCGGTGAAGCCAAGCGCCTGGAACGCGGCCACCGACGTCGACGATGTACCAGCAACCAGCGAGATATCATTCGCCGCGCCCGAGTTCAGCGTGATCGCGCCGGTGGCGGAGACGGTTGACGGCGTCGTTGAGCCGCTCAGTGTGTCGATCTTGGTCAGCAGGCTCCCGACCGTCGCGCCAGCGAGATTGATATAGGTTGTGCCCGCCGTTGATCCTGCCACCGAAGGGGATGCGTAGAACTGAATAGTATTGGTCACCGTGGTGCCGCCATTGGTGACCTTCAAGGTCAGCGTATCGCCGTCAGCGAAACCAGTCGGCAACGAATCGGTGCCCGAGGCACTCACCAGCGCGGTGCTCGCGGAAATCGGCACCGGCGTCGTCGCAAAATTATTGCGCGTATTGCCGGTGACGCCCGTGTTGGAATAGGGCGTCGCCGCGGTGCCCAGCGTACGGGGGTTCTGCGCGAAATCGGCCGGCCGCAGCAATTCCGAGCCGGGCACGGCGGTATTGTGCTTGGTGGTCAGCGGGTAGCTGGAAAGGTTGGCGCGGTAATCGATCTTGGTGGTCTGCTGCGACGGCAGAAAGTCATTCTGGAATTTCAGAACCTGCGGCGTGCTGCCGGCCGGATTGCCGGTGGTGGGATCGATCTTGACGCCTTCCAGATAATAGCCGGCGCCGTTGACGAGATAGCCGTTCTTGTCGAGCGAGAAGTCACCGCGCCTGGTGTAGTTGTTGACGCCGGTAAAGATCGGGCTGTTGTCGGCAAAACTGCCAGGCTTCTGTACGGCGAAGAAACCGTCGCCATTGATCGCCATGTAGGTGGACACCGACGATGAGGTTACCGAACCCGCGATGGTGTTGGTGCTACGCGATCCCGCCGTAACGGAGCCGGCGAGCTGCGCATTGTTGCCGGTATCGGGAATCAGATCCATGAAGCTGGTATCGATTCGTTTGAACGCCGTGGTCTGCGAGTTCGCGATGTTGCCGGAGATGTTTTCCAACGCATAGGAATTCGCCCGCAGGCCCGCAACGGACGTGGTGAGAGCGCCGAAGATACCCATTACATCGTCTCCAACTTCGATCCGGGCGGCCCGCCGGTTCTGCCAATTCACAGCCGCTGTCGAAGGTGGTGTCGCAAGCCCCGTGCCAAGAGAATTATGTTCGTTATTTCAACGAACTAACAAAAATGCCCCGGTCCTGGGACCGGGGCACATTTGCCTAGCGAGGTAATAATTGCCGGGACGAACCCGTACCCCGGATGGTTAACTCGCGGTAGGCACCGCCGGTTTGAAGACCATCCCGAAACCATCCATGCAGTAGCGCAGGCCGGTCGGCTTCGGGCCGTCGTCGAACACGTGGCCGAGATGGCCGCCACAGCGGCGGCAGTGAATCTCGGTACGCACCATGCCGAAGGTGGAGTCCTTGCGCTCGCCGACGCCGCCGGGCAGCGGCTGGTAGAAGCTCGGCCAGCCGGTGCCGCTCTCGAACTTGGTTTCCGAGGCGAACAGCGCGTTGTCACAGCCGGCGCAGGCAAAGGTCCCCTTGCGGTGTTCCTTGTTGAGCGGGCTGGAATACGGCCGCTCGGTGCCTTCCTTGCGCAGGATGTCATATTGCGCCGGGGTCAGTTGCTTCTTCCACTCGGCATCGGTCTTCTCGACCTCGAATTTCTCCTCGGCAGCGGTGGCGGAGGTGCCGCGCAACCAGCTGAAGGACAGCAGCGCGGCCAGGCTGGCGGCGGTGGTGAGCAGATAGCGGCGATCGATCATGATGGTCTCCCATGGCAGTCGAGACGGGGATCTCGTTCGTTCCAATTACGGGCCGGCGACGGCAAAGTTACACCTCTGGCCGGAAATATCGCTCACTTTCATGCGAGGCGAGTTAGCTTCCGACGTTATCGTCGGAGGATCGCGGTCGCGGCCCGCGGGTTCCGGCCTGGCGGTTGGCCTCCGCCATCCGGGCCTCGCGAACCTTTTCGCGAGCCCTGGCGCCTTCGCGGTAACGCGCCAGCACGCCGCCCAGTGCCACGCTCTGGCGTTCCCACTGGCCGATGGCGTGGCCGGCGATGCGGCCGGCGACGCCGCCCGCCCAGACCAGCTCGAACGGAGCGAACTGCCGCCAGCGCTCGTCGCCCGCGATGATGCCGGAGGCGATCAACTGGCCAGCCATCGCCGTGGTGTTGAGGCCCTGTCGGCCAAAGCCGCTGGCGACCCACAGGCCGCGACGCAATTGCCCAATCTGTGGCATGCCGTGCACGGTCTGCCCGATCGCGCCGCTGAAGCTTTCCGCGATGGTAACGCTGCCGAGTTTCGGAAACACGGTGCGGATGCGCCGCGCGATGGCCCCGGCATGACGCGCTGGCCGCCCCGCCCAGGTGGTCTCCGGGCTCGACCACATCAGCCGGTCGCCATCGAAAATGCGAAAATGATCGATGCCGTCGGTATCCGTCACCGAGCCCTGGAACGTCATCACTTCGGAAAGACGCGCACCGAGCGGCTCGGTCACCGCCGCATAACGCCACACCGGCAGCAACGTATCGGACAGCCGCTGCGCGGGGGCGCCGAGATGAATGTTGCCGGCCAGCACGATATGCGAGGCGCGCAAGCTGGCCGACGGCGTCACGATGCGCTTGCGGATGCCGGCGGCATCGAAGCTGACGACCGGCGTGTCCTCGAAGATCCGTACCCCCGCCTGCTTCGCCAGCGCAACCAACCCGGTGAGATAGCGCCGACCCTCAATCTGGAACGCGTTCGGATAATACACGCCGTGAAAATAGCGCTCGGTCCTTAGCACGTCGCGGACGCGGTCGACCTGCCAGCCCTCGACCTCGGTAGCAAAATCCTCGCTGAGCATCTGTAGCCGGGCGATCAGGCGCTCGCCGACATCGACGCAGGACACTTGCAAGGCGCCCTCGCTGAGGCCGATGCCCGGCATCAGCTGCTCGGATGCATTGGCGCGGACATAATCGGCGCCCATTTGCGACAACGCCCACAGTTCGCGCGCGTCCTCGAAGCCGACGCGCGCAATCAGATCCGGCAACGGCAGCCCGAAACCCGGCATCACCGTGCCGAGCTGGTTTCCGGACGCGTTCCAGCCGACATGGCGGCCTTCCAGCACCGCGACGCTGGCGCCCTGCCGGGCGGCTTCCAGCGCCACGGTCAGTCCGGCCAGACCGGCGCCGACGACGCAGACATCGACATCGAGGCTGGAGGTCAGCCGCGCGCGCTCCGCCGGGTCGGTGTCGGGTCCAAATGTCGCATCGGTTGAAGCCGCGCCCGTGGAAGCTGAGGTCATGGCGTTTTCTTACGGACCCGTCAGGCGCTTGTCACCTTGTCCTCACCTGCCATGTCGATTAATCCGCAGGTGTGACCGGCGCAGCCGCGCCGGCCTGCCTCTCGCTGAATCGAGACCGCGCCATGCGCCGTTTGCTGTTGCTGCGTCACGCCAAGACCGAAACCGACGCGCCAAGCGGGCGCGATTCCGCCCGCCGGCTCGACGACCGCGGCCAGATCGACGCCGCCACCATGGGCGGCTGGCTGAAGCGACACCCGCCGCTGCCGGATCTGGTCTGTGTTTCCACCGCTATCCGGGCCCGGCAGACCTGGGATCTCGCCGCGGCCGCCATGACCGGCATGGTCCCCGCCGTGGCGCATCTCGAGGAATTGTACGGCGCCGGCCCCGCCGAACTGCTGGCGGTGATCCGCGGCGCCGCCAGCGAAGACCCGCAACATCTGATGATCATCGGCCACAATCCCGGCCTGCATGAGCTGGCGATCGGCCTGATCGGCCGCGGCGACGACGAAGGCCGCGCCGCCCTCGACAACAACCTGCCAACCTCCGGCCTGGTGGTAATCGAGTTTCCGATCGAGGACTGGGACGACATTGCCTTCCGCGGCGGCCGCCTGCTGCATTATGTCAGCCCGAAACTGCTGAAAGGCGCCGAATAGAAGCCAACACCTGCTTTCCTCCGTGCTACGCTAAGGCGCACAGGGAGCCGCAGATGTATCAATCCATTCTGATCCCGATCGATCTCGCCGAAACCGAGATCGCCAAACCCGCCATCGCCCATGCGGCAATACTGTCGAAAACCTTTGGCGGCCGCGTGCGACTGCTCAATGTGCTGCCGATGACGCCGGTGATGCTGGCCGAATATGTGCCCGCGGATTTCGATACCCAGCAGCGCGGCGCGTCGGAAGAGGCCCTCGCTGCCTTTGCGCGCGATTGCGGCATCGAGACCGACAGGGTCACCCATGTGGTGCGGCAGGGCGGCATCTATCACGAGATCCTCGAAGAGGCCGCGGCGATCAAGGCCGATCTGATCGTGATGACCTCGCACCGCCCTGCGATGCGCACCTATTTCCTTGGCTCCAACGCCGGCCATGTGGTGCGCTACGCCAACTGCTCGGTGCTGGTGGTGCGGCCGTAACAAGCTCCTACCGCAGCAACTCGCCAGGCACCTGATAAAACGTGTAGTCGCGCGGCCGGTTGCGCCGGACAAAGCCGCCGATCTGCCAACCAAACAGCGCACCGAAGCCAACGATGAACACCACGCCGGCCATCTCGCCGGTGAACAGCGCACGCAGCAGCAGCGCAGTCATCGCCACGCCGACCAGCGCCAGCGCGATCAGCACCACCGCATAGACGACCGGACGCAGGCCGCCGCGCAGCCGCGCCTGGCTGCTGATCGCCGCCATCCGGTGATGCAGTTGCAGCATGAACCCGGCATAGCCGGCCTGCGGTTGCAGCAGCGCCACCGTCTGTTTGGAGGTCGAGAAGATGGCGATATGGCTGCCATCGGAATGGTCGAGATCGGCGCGAAACCTCCGGTGCTGCATGCCGGTCGGCCGGTACGACAGCCGGATCGCCGCGATGTCGCCGTAGCGCCACAGCCCGGCGCGGCGACCGGTCCGCCATGACAGGCCGTCATCGGTCAGCTCATAGCGATGCGCCGCGCCGATCAGCGAGGCCTTGTAGGCATAGGCATGGTCCGCGGCGACATCGTCGCGCCCGGCCCGCATCGCATCCTGTCGGTTGAAGAAGCGCTTGAGCATGGTGCATCCGAACGACCAGGGCATTCGCTTGCATGAGCGGCCCGGGCTCCCTTACAAGCCATGGCGACGGATGCTTGCGCAAGGCTGACGAAACCCGTGTGCGCCGATGGACCGACCATGGCTGAGATGACCTATCCGCGTCGCCTGATTCTGGCCGGCGCCATGATTTCCGGGGTGCTGTTGGCGCTGGCGGTACACATGCTCGGCCAGCGGTTCGGGCTCGATCTGGGTGGGCTGTGGCGCAGCGACGCCAGGGAGTTCATGCCGGCCGGCGCCGCCATCGCCTGGTGGCTGATTGCCGCCATGGGGTTTGTCGGCGGCTATGTGATCGCAACACTGATGAACAGCGCCGCTTCCGGCCATATTCCGCCGCGCATGCGCCAGTTCCTGATCGCGGTCGGCGTGCTGGTGCTGGCCGGGGCTGGACAGGCGGCGTCGGCGCCAAGCCCGATCCCCACCGCCAGCGGCGTCGTCGCCAGCCTCGCAGCCCTTGGCCTGGGCGGTGTGATGGCCTTTTGCGGCGCCCATTTTGCACTGCGGAAGGCCTAGTCGCCGCTGCCATTAGCCGAGAATCTGCAAACCATGCTTTTGGACGATCGTCAGAAGCTTGAGCGCCATGCCGCTCGGCTTCTTGGCACCGGTTTCCCATTTTTCCACGGTGCTCTCGCTGGTGTTGAGATAACGTGCAAACACCGGTTGGCTGACGTGATTGCTTTCGCGCAGCTTCTTGATGTCGCCTGGCGTGATGGACGACGGCACGGCCAGACATGCTTCGTCGAAGCGGCGCATCGTCGTTTTATTGATCGTCCCGGCCCGAAGCATGCCAGCGACACTGCTATGGATTGCCTCGAATGCCTCACTCTTGAATTTCGGCAACTTCGGCTCCGGCTTCGTCGTCACGGCATATCTCCATCAGTTCGTTGGCCTGGAGCTCCCGGGCAATCTCGATGTCTGTTTTTCCGCCGTACAAATCCGCAAGGTCACGAAACGCCGCCAACTCATCTGCCTTGATGTTGGCGCGATCCTGCTTGGCGAAAAGGTAGACATAGATCTAATAAAGTCGGCCACGCGCCAGAATAATACTACGGTGCCTGTTCTTGTTCAGACGCTTCTTGAAGACTCCTCCGCCCAGATCGTCCGCTTGCCCGTTCATGGCCTGTCGGATCGCCGCGCAGAGTTCGCTATCTTCGATGCGCGACCGCCTCGCCGCCTTGGAAAACCAGGCGGTCTTGAAAACCCGCGAAGATTCCCCCGCCCCGACCATCATATTTGAGTAGCACCAAGTGCTACCTAAAACAATGGCGATCCAGAACGAAAATCGCGCGGGTTTCCCCGCGCGATGCCCTTATGATGCCATGCGGCGGCGATCAGCTCGCG
>JACMOT010000140.1 GCA_014377915.1 Tardiphaga sp. | reverse complement strand
TGCGATGTCATGCGCCGACCAATTTTCTGCGCTGGCAGGAATGGTCCGTCCGGTTTGAGGGGGACAGTCCCGTTTCAGCAAAATTCCGCCGTTTGATCAACAACGCGACAGAGCCATTTTATGCGCTGGCAGGGAAAATCCGTCCAGCATAAAGGGGGATCATGCTCGGCACGGAAAAATCCGTCTCGCTCTAAACAATGCGACAGAACCACAGAACCTCGGTTCGGGCGTCGCAATTTACCTGATTGGCCCGTCGACGTTCGCTAATGCGACAGAACCGTCCGGCTATACTGAATAACGGGGCCGGCATCCGCCGGCCACGCGATGGACATCGAAAGGATCACGACATGCATTACAGCAGCGGAAACTATGAAGCATTCGTTCGCCCCCGCAGGCCTGCCGGCGCGGACAAGACGACGGCTTGGTTCGTCGGCTCGGGTCTCGCCGGCCTGGCAGGTGCAGCCTTTCTGATACGCGATGGCGGCGTCGCGGGCGAGCGCATCACCATCCTGGAACAGCAGGACATTCCAGGCGGCGCGCTCGACGGCTTGAGAATACCGGAGAAGGGCTTTGTCATCCGCGGCGGGCGCGAGATGGAAGAACACTTCGAATGCTTGTGGGACCTGTACCGCTCAATCCCGTCGCTCGAGATCGACGACGCGAGCGTACTCGACGAGTTTTACCGGCTCGATAAGGACGATCCGAATTTTTCGCTGCAGCGGGTGACGCAGAACTGCGGACAGGACGTGCCCGACAAGCTGCTGTTGACCCTCAATGACCGGGCCCAGAAGGACCTGCTTTCCGTTTTCTTTGCCACACGCGAGGAAATGGAGGGCAAGCGCATCAACGAAGTCTTTGGCAAGGACTTTTTAAAAAGTAATTTCTGGCTGTACTGGCGCACCATGTTCGCGTTCGAGGAATGGCACTCGGCGCTTGAGATGAAGCTGTATTTGCATCGTTTTATCCACCATATCGGCAGCCTGGCCGACTTTTCGTCCCTGAAATTCAATCGCTACAACCAGTATGAATCCATGGTGCTGCCGCTGGTGAAGTGGCTGCAGGATCACGGCGTCCAGTTCCGTTACGGGATCGAGGTGACCGACGTCGCGTTTGACATCCAGGCCGGCAGCAAACAGGCGACGCGGATCGACTGGGTGGAGCAGGGCGTGGCCGGCGGCGTCGAGCACGGCTCCGACGACCTGCTCTTCGTGACGATCGGTTCGCTGACGGAAAATTCCGACGACGGCGACCACCTCACGCCCGCCAAACTTAAAGATGGACCTGCGCCGGCGTGGGATTTGTGGCGCAACATTGCCGCTAAGGATCCCGCATTCGGCCGCCCAAATGTGTTTGCCGCCCATATTCCGGAGACCAAATGGGAGTCGGCCACGGTTACCACGCTGGACGCACGGATCCCGCGTTATATTGAAGCGATCGCCAAACGCGACCCCTTCAGCGGCAATGTCGTCACCGCCGGCATCGTAACGGTCAAGGATTCAGCCTGGCTGATGAGCTGGACCGTCAGCCGGCAGCCCCATTTCAAGGCGCAACCGAAAGACCAGGTGGTGGGCTGGCTGTACGCCCTGTTCGTCGACAAGCCCGGCGACTTCGTGAAAAAACCCATGCAGGATTGCACCGGTGAAGAAATCACGCAGGAATGGTTGTATCACCTTGGCGTGCCGGTCGAGGAGATTGCCGAGCTGGCGGCAACGGGCGCCAGGACCGTGCCGGTCATGATGCCGTATATCACGGCGTTCTTCATGCCGCGCCAGGCCGGCGACCGACCCGATGTCGTGCCAGCCGGCGCGGCCAACTTTGCCTTTATCGGGCAATTTTCCGAGACCAAGGAACGCGATTGCATCTTCACGACCGAGTATTCGGTGCGCACGGCAATGGAGGCCGTGTACACACTGCTCGACGTGGAGCGCGGCGTGCCGGAAGTGTTCAACTCGACCTACGACATTCGTACTTTGCTCGCCGCGATCACGCCGCTGCGCGACGGCAAGGCACTCGATATTCCAGGTCCGGCATTTCTGCGCAAACTGCTCTTGCATAAGCTGGAAGGGACCGAAATCAGCGCCCTTCTCAAGGAATTCAAGCTCATCGCCGACTGAACACGGCAGACGCGCGGGTTCTGTCGCGTTGTTTGTTGACGCCGACCGAAAACTGACCCACCTGGGATGCGGACAAAATCTTGGACTATTTGGGACCGGTCCATGTACTCATACGAAGAACGCCTTCGGGCAGTAAAGCTTTACCTAAAATATGGGAGGCGCCTTAAAGCGACCATCCGCGAGCTGGGTTATTCGACGAAGAATTCGCTCAAGACTTGGTGCGCCGAATTTGAAGAGGGAGGAGACTTACAGGAGAAATACGTTCGCTCGCTTCCAAAATACTCGGATGAGCAGAAGAACGCCGCCATCGAGCATTACGTCAATCATGGGCGGTGCTTTGCTTTTACCCGCAAGGCATTGGGCTATCCCTCGCGACAAAAGCTTTCCGAGTGGGTTAGCGAGCGCTATCCAGAAACTAAGGAAGGCGTTATGGGCAAGGTGTGCAAGCTGGCAGCTTCATTGAACTCGAAACGCGCAGCTGTCTACGAACTGTGCACGCGCGAGGGAAGTGCGCAGGACGTAGCCTCTAAGCTGGACGTCGCTCGCGTGACGCTGTACAACTGGAAGAATCAGTTACTTGGCCGGGTTCTGTCGCATTAGCGGTCGTCGGCGGGCCGATCGGGTAAACTCCAGCGTCCGAATCCAGGACAAATCGAAATGCTCAACTTTAAAGGGATGCGCTTCCCGATTGACATCATCCTGGTCTGCATTCGCTGGTATGTTGCTTACCCGCTGAGCTACCGGCACCTCGAGGAAATGATGGAAGAGCGCGGCGTATCGATCGACCATTCGTCGATCAACCGTTGGGCAATCCGCTTCTTGCCGCTCATCGAGAAGGTGTCCCGGAAACACAAGCGCCCGGTCGGGGGGAGTTGGCGCATGGATGAGACATACATCAAGGTCAAGGGCGTCTGGAAATACCTCTACCGCGCTGTCGACAAGGACGGGAAGACCGTTGATTTTCTGCTGACGGC
>JACMOT010000139.1 GCA_014377915.1 Tardiphaga sp. | reverse complement strand
GCCCAGCACCAGCGCGGTGGCCGGGTTGACCCGCTCGGTGGTGACTTCACCGACCGCGGTCGCCCGGGTAATGCCGAGCACGCCGAGGCGGTGGACATTGCCGAAGCTGTCCTTGATTTCCTTCAGCTGCGGCGTCGCCTTCAGATCGAGGGTCGAATCGCCGCGCTTGACGGTCACGGTGAGCTGCTCGCCAGCCTTGATGCCGACAATGCGCTGCATGTCGGAGAAGCTGCCAATCGCGCTGCCGTCGATCGCCTTGATGATGTCGCCCGGCTGGAACCCGGCCGTGGCAGCGGCGCTGCCGGCCTGCACGGTATCGACCTGGGCGGTCGTGCTGGGCTTGCCGAAGAAGGTGAACAGCGCGGTGAAGATCACGATCGCCAGGATGAAATTGGCAATCGGACCGGCGGCAACGATGGCGGCGCGCTGGCCGACCCGCTTGTGATGGAAGCTGCCTTCGCGCTCTTCCGCATTCATCGTGGACAGCGCCGCCGCCGACGGCGTCGAGGCCTCGCTCTCGTCGCCGAAGAATTTGACGTAGCCGCCGAGCGGAATGGCGGAAATCTTCCAGCGCGTGCCGCGGCGATCATTGAAGCCGACGATTTCGGGACCGAAGCCCAGCGAGAAGGTCAGCACCTTGACGCCATTCCAGCGCGCAACCAGGAAGTGGCCGAGTTCGTGGAAGAACACCACGATCGTCAGCACAAACAGAAACGGGATGATGTAACCAATAAATCCGTGACTTAACGTAGTGAACCCATGTTGAAAAAACTCAAGCATCCCAATCCCCTAAACGCGAAACCAAAGGCTTCGTCCGCAACATCTAAAATGCCTTTGCGGCAATTTGAGGCAAGAGGGTGGCAGCCATTTCTCTCGCCCTATGGTCAATGGCAATGGCGTCGTCGGCCGACGACAGCGGCGCCAGATTACCAGCCCGCACCCAGTCATTCATGGTGGCCTCGACCAGCCGGGCGATCGCGCCGAAGCGGATTTTTTGCGCGATGAAGGCAGCGACCGCGATCTCGTTGGCGGCGTTGTAGACGGTGGTCACGCCATTGCCGGTGCGCAGAGCGTCAAAGGCCAGTTTCAGGCCCGGAAAGCGGGCATAATCGGGGGTCTCGAAGGTCAACGTGCCGACCTTGGCCAGATCGAGCGGCGCGGCGCGGCCGGGGATACGGTCCGGCCAGCCCAGGCAATGTGCGATCGGCGTGCGCATATCCGGCGAGCCGAGCTGCGCCATCACCGAAAAATCCCGGAACTCGACCATGCCGTGAATGATCGACTGTGGATGCACCAGAACGTCGATCTGGTCCGGGCTCAGCGCGAAAAGATACGCTGCCTCAATGACTTCCAGCCCTTTATTCATCATGGACGCGGAGTCGATGGTGATCTTCTGGCCCATCGACCAGTTCGGGTGCTTGAGCGCCTGTTCCAGCGTCGCCTGCTCGATATCGGCGGCGGCCCAGGTCCGGAACGGGCCACCCGACGCGGTGATGATCACCCGGGTCAGTTCCTCGCGGTTGCCCGAGCCCAGCGCCTGGAACAGCGCATTGTGCTCGGAATCCGCCGGCAGGATGCAGGCGCCGGATTGCGCCGCGCGTTGCATGAAAAAGTCGCCGGCACAGACCAGGCACTCTTTGTTGGCGAGCGCGATGGTGGCGCCGCGATCCACCGCCGCCAGCGCCGGCTTGAGACCCGCCGCACCGGACACCGCCGCCATCAGCCAGTCCGACGGCCGCTGTGCCGCCTCGATGATGGCGCTATCGCCGGCGCCACTTTCGATCCCGGTGCCGGCCAGCGCCGCCCGCAATTCGCCGAGCCTGGATTCATCGGCCACCGCGACGAAGCGGGCGCGAAATTCCATCGCCAGTTTGACGAGGCCGTCGACATTGGTATTGGCGGTCAACGCCTCCACCTGGTACCGCTCGGGCGCCGCGCGCAGCAGATCCATGGTGCTGTCGCCGATCGAGCCGGTGGCGCCCAATACGGTAACGCGGCGCACGCCCGAGGCGGCGGCCTTGTCGTTTCGCAACGGAACTGCACTCATCGAATCACCAAACCATAATACCGCGACCGACGCCATCGGCGCCGCCTCGCACAAGACCGATCACCGCGGCTGCGACAACCGCGAAGACATAGCCATCGAGCCGGTCCAGCAGACCGCCATGACCAGGGATGATATGGCTGGAATCCTTGACGCCGAACCGCCGCTTGACCGCGGACTCAAAGAGATCGCCGAGTTGCGACATGGTGGTCAGCGTCGCGGCCAGCAGCAGCAGCGGCACCAGCCGACCGATACCAAAGGCAGCAAAGCCCGCCGCCACCGCAAGGCTCAGGACAATGCCGCCGATTGCGCCAGCCCAGGTCTTTTTCGGGCTGACGCGCGGCCATAGCTTGGGGCCGCCAATCCCCCTGCCCGCGAAATAGCCGCCGATGTCGGTGACCCAGACCACCAGCAGGATGAACATCAGCGCCGTGAATCCCCACTGCGGATCCAGCCGCACCATCACCGACGCCGCCAGCGCCGCCGCCGCATAGACGATTCCGAGCGCCCCCCAACCAAAGCGATCGGCGCCGACAATCATTCGCCATTCGATGAAGAGGCCAATCGACACCAATGTGACGAGGCCTGCCCACAGCCAGCCGCCCATCCAGACCACGAAGATCGCAACGGGAATCATCACCAGCGCGGTAAGCACCCGCGTCAGGAGATTGCGCAGACCGCGATCATCCGGTTGCGGCGCCGCCTTGTCCTGATCCACGCCCGTCACGAACCGGTTTTCGCGGTGAGCCCGCCGAAGCGGCGCTCGCGCCTTGCATATTCGGCAATCGCGCCTTCCAGCGCGGACTTGTCGAAATCCGGCCAGTGGATCGGCACGAACACCAGCTCGCTATAGGCCGCCTGCCACATTAGAAAGTTCGACAGCCGCTGCTCGCCTGAGGTGCGGATGATCAGGTCGGGATCGGGAATGTCGGGCGCATCGAGATACTGACCGAGCGAATCGACATTGATGCTGTCCGGCGTGCGCTTGCCGTCCGCCACCTCCTGCGCCAGCCGCTGCGCGGCCTTGGCGATCTCGTGCCGCGAGCCGTAGTTGAAGGCGACCACCAGATTTAGCCGGGTGTTACCGCGGGTGAGGTCCTCGGCTTCCGACAGCAGGCCGCGGATGTCCGGATCGAGACCCTCGCGTTCACCGATCACCCGGACGCAAACGCCGTCGGCATGCAGCGAGGCCAGATCGTTGCGGATGAAGCGGCGCAGCAGCCCGAACAGATCGCGGATTTCGGTCGCCGGGCGCGACCAGTTTTCCGAGCTGAACGAGAAGATCGTCAGATAGAGAATGCCGAGTTCATTGGCGGCGCGTACCACGCGGCGCAGCGCATCGACGCCGCGGCGGTGGCCTTCCGCGCGCGGCAAGCCGCGGGCCGCGGCCCAGCGCCCATTGCCATCCATGATGATCGCGACATGCAAAGGCGAGGATCGGTCTGATCCTTCGGTTGCGGGCGCGGCGGCGTTCGACATCGGTTGGTCCCCGGCACATGATTCGCCAGAACCTGTGTTCTGGCGAGGACTTCATGCGCGCTGCGAAAGTTCAGAACGCGGTCATCAATCGAAGCGGGTTTCGATCCGGCTGATGCCGCGCAGGCGTGCGGTGTACGCCTAGACCTTCATAATTTCCTTTTCCTTGGCGGCCAGCAACTGCTCGATTTCGGAGATCGATGCATCGGTCGCCTTCTGCACTTCATTGTCGAGGCGCTTCTGGTCGTCCTCGGTGATTTCGTGCGCCTTTTCCAGCTTCTTGATGTGGTCGATGCCGTCGCGGCGGACATGTCGCACGGCGACCTTGGCGGCTTCGGCGTATTTGTTGCCGACCTTGACCAGTTCCTTGCGGCGCTCTTCGTTCAGCTCGGGAATGCGCAGCCGCAGCACCTGGCCTTCGGTGGCCGGGCTGAGACCGAGGTTGGAATCGACGATCGCCTTTTCGACGGCCTTGACCATGCCCTTGTCCCAGACCTGCACCGACAGCAGACGCGGCTCCGGCACGGATACGGTGGCGACCTGGTTCAGCGGCACGTGGCTGCCATAGGCTTCCACCTGGACCGGCTCCAGCATCGACGCCGCCGCGCGTCCGGTGCGCAATCCGCCGAGTTCATGCTTCAGCGCCTGGGTGGCGCCCTGCATGCGGCGCTTCAGGTCGTTGATATCGAATGGGGCCATGGGGGCCATGCAGCTCTCCTCTTGAAACCTGTGGGTCCGATCCGCCACCGGCGAATCGGACTGCATTGAAACTCAGCCCGCGACGATGGTGCCGCGACCCGTACCGCTCAGAATGGCGCCGATCGAACCTGGTTCGGCGATTGAAAACACGATGATAGGCAGCGACGTCTCGCGGGCAAGCGCGAAAGCCGTGGCGTCCATGACCTTGTAGTTGCCCTCGACGGCCTGCGAGTGGCTGAGCCGCTCGAACCGGGTCGCCGCGGGGTCCTGCTTCGGATCCGCGCTGTAGACGCCATCGACATTGGTGGCTTTGAGCACCGCGGTGGCGCCGATCTCGGCGGCACGCAACACCGCGGTGGTGTCGGTGGTGAAGTACGGGTTTCCGGTGCCGCCAGCCAGCAGAACGATACGGCCTTCGGACAGGTATTTATGCGCGGCGGCGCGGGTGAACAATTCGCAGACCTGCGGCATCACCATCGCCGACAGCGTCCGCGCAGGAACGGCTCGGCGCTCGATCGCGGCTTCCAGCGCCAGACAGTTCATCACCGTGGCGAGCATGCCCATGGTGTCGCCGGTCGGGCGCGAGACGCCGCGCGACGACACTTCGACGCCGCGAAAAATATTGCCACCGCCCACCACGACGGCGATTTCGACGCCGAGTTGCTGCGCTGCGATGAGGTCGCCGGCGATGCGGTCGATGGTGGACTGATCGATGCCGAACGGCTGACCACCGGCAAAGTATTCGCCCGAAAGCTTGATCACGACGCGACGATAGAGCGGCTCACCCATAATGCGATCGCTTCCCTTCGAGGCGGAGGCCCCCGGCATCGATCTGCCGGGAGCTCGTTCGTGCCTTGATTACTTCTGGCTTACTTCTGGCCGCTGACGGCCGCGACTTCGGCGGCGAAATCGGAGGTCTGCTTCTCGATGCCTTCGCCGAGCGCATAGCGCACGAAGCCGGTCAGCTTGATCGGCGCGCCAACCTTGCCCTCGGCATCCTTGATGGCCTGGGCGACCGACTTGGTGGTGTCATGGATGAACGCCTGGTCGAGCAGGCAGACTTCCTTGTAATAGGTCTTCAGGCCGTTCTCGACGATCTTCTCGATCATCGCCTCGGGCTTGCCCTGCTGACGATACTTGTCGGCCATCACGTCCTTCTCGCGCGCCACGACGGCGGGATCGAGCGACGCCGAATCCACGGCCTGCGGGTTGGTCGCGGCGACATGCATCGCGATCTGCTTGCCGAGGGTGGAAAGCTCGTCGGTCGCGCCGGTCGATTCCAGCGCGACGATGATGCCCATCTTGCCGAGGCCTTCGGTCACGGCGTTATGCACATAGCTCGAGACGACGCCGGCGCTGACTTCCAGCAAGGCGGCGCGACGCAGCGTCATGTTCTCGCCGATCGTCGCAATCGCCTCGGTGATCGCGGTCTCGACGGTGGCGTCGCCAACCTTGTGCGCCTTGATCGCCTCGACGTCGGCGCCGACCTTGAGTGCGACGTGGGCGATCATCTTGACCAGGCCCTGGAACTGCTCGTTGCGGGCGACGAAATCGGTCTCGGAATTGACTTCGACCACGACGCCCTTGGTGGCGGCGGTGACGACGCCGATCAGGCCTTCCGCGGCAACGCGGTCGGACTTCTTGGCGGCCTTGGACAGGCCCTTGGCGCGCAGCCAGTCGATCGACGCCTGCATGTCGCCATCATTGGCGACCAGCGCGTTCTTGCAATCCATCATGCCGACGCCGGTGGTCTCGCGGAGGTCCTTGACCATCGCTGCGGAAATCGTTGCCATCGTTGAACCCTTTGCCTGCCAGGGCGAACGCGGCGCAGCCAGTGCTGCACGCCGCGTCCTGCCACAGGAACTATCATCCAGAAATTTTATTTGAAGGTGTGGCCGGGCGGGCCGGCCACACAACGCTGTCGTCGGCGTGATCTCACCCGCAAACCGGAGGCCGGTTTGCGGGATCAGGCCTGCGTTATTATTCGGCTTCCGCCGTCATGGTCTTGGCCTGGGTGACCCAGCCATCGGCACGGGTCGGCAGGCCGACCTCTTCGCCGATCTTGTGGGCGTTGTCGTGATCCAGTTCGGCCAGCTGCCAGAAGTGGAAGATGCCGAGGTCGTTGAACTTCTTCTCGATCTCGCCGGACACGCCGGTGAGCTTCTTGAGGTCGTCGGCCGAACCGCGCGGACCGGCAAGACCCTGGAACCCAACCGGCTCCGGAGCCGCGATGGCTTCCTCGATCGGCGCGGCGGAGGCGCCGATGTCGTAGCCGGAATCGCCCTGGGCGCGCGAGATGCCGTCGATGACGGCGCGGGCGATCAGGT
>JACMOT010000138.1 GCA_014377915.1 Tardiphaga sp. | reverse complement strand
GGCGGCGCGGCATGCCTGTCGGTGCTGACCGACACGCCCTCGTTCCAGGGCCATCTCGACTTCATGGTGGCCGCGCGCGCCGCGGTGGAGCTGCCGGGGCTGCGCAAGGACTTCATGTTCGACACCTATCAGGTAGTGGAGGCGCGCGCGCATGGCGCCGACTGCATCCTGATCATCATGGCCGCGCTCGATGATGCCACCGCCCGCGACATCGAGGACGCCGCCATCGCTTACGGCATGGACGTGCTGCTCGAAGTCCACGACCAGACGGAACTGGAACGGGCGTTGAACCTGCGCTCGCCGATGATCGGCATCAACAACCGCAATTTGCGGACCTTCGAGACTACGCTGGCGACGAGCGAGACCCTGGCGCCGATGATCCCGAAAGACCGTTTGATGGTCGGCGAGAGCGGAATTTTCGCCGCCAGCGACCTTGCGCAGCTTGAGCGCGTCGGAATATCGACCTTTCTGGTCGGCGAAAGCCTGATGCGGCAGGCGGATGTCACGGCAGCCACCAAGGCTCTGCTGACGCGCGCGGCGTAACGCGCAGCTCCTTCTTGCTTCCTTGTCCCCTTGTGGGAGAGGAAAGAAACAGAACTCGGGATTTGAGAATCATGGCTGGCAAGAAAAACAAGATCGCGACCAAAGACGTCCCCGCCCTCACCCACATCGATTCCTCCGGCGAGGCCCGCATGGTCGACGTTTCGCAGAAGCCGGCGACGGAGCGGATCGCGGTGGCCGAGGGCCTCGTCATCATGAGCAAGGCGACGCTGGAACTGATCGTGTCCGGCAATGCCAAGAAGGGCGACGTACTGGGCACCGCGCGCATCGCCGGCATCATGGCCGCCAAGCGCACTGCGGACCTGATCCCGCTATGCCATCCGCTGGCGCTGTCGAAAGTCACCGTCGATATCGAGCCCGACAAGAAGCTGCCGGGCTGTCGCGTGCGCGCTTCCGTGAAAGTATCAGGTCCGACCGGCGTCGAAATGGAAGCGCTGACCGCGGTGTCGATCGCCTGCCTGACCATCTACGACATGATCAAGGCGGTGGAGCGCGGGGTGCGGATCGAAGGCCTTCACCTGGTCGAGAAGAAGGGTGGCAAGTCCGGCCACTATCTGGTGACCGACAACGACGCCGATTAGAGTCTGATCCGTTAGGATGAATGACTGGTTTCCCGGACGCGGTGCGGCATTCCTATGCCGCTCCGCGGAGCACTACGCCTCCTCGCGGAGGCGCAATGCACCGCGTCCGGGACATGATCCGAGCAAACTGAGTCTGACGCTAGCTGCGAAGGAAATCGGCGACCGTGGCGCAAGAACGCTTGCGGAAGCTAGATATTCGCGCCGTCGCGTAGCGAAGTGGCCGACGAGGAATGCCCGCGGCGCTCCCGGCTATTCAACTTCAGTTCCGCCGACATCCAGGGACCGAGCTGTTTCGCCAGGTGCCGTTCGTATTGTTTTACCAGCACCGTGGCCGCGGCCGCCATCAATATCAAAGCCAGTAACATCCACATTTCGGAAAGCCTGCCGCTCAAATCCCAGATGACCAAGCTACGGCTCGGGAGGTAATCGGGTTCAACCGACCGTCACTATTTCACGGCCGCGAAAGACGGGTGAAAGCCAGACTGGTCGCAACGCCCAGCAGCGCCCAGAACAGCAGGCTGGTCAGCATTACCGCCACGATGAACTGATGCGACAGCGCCGCAGGCACCTCGCTGTTCGACACTGGCGCCAGCGGCGCGCCAATCAGATGCGGCAGCGCGATCAGGCCGAGCCCGAGTATCGCGGCCCAGGCTGCCGGCCTGAACGCCAGCAGGCCAAGGCCGATGGCGGTGACCGTCGCGGTGCCGATCCACCAGGTTTGCCGTGCCGAGAGATCCGCGACCGGCATTCCCGGCAATTCCGGTGGCAGGCCGAGGCCGGGCGCCGCCACGAACACGACAAAGCCACCGAGCCCCCACAACAGGCCCTCGCGCCACGTCACCGGACGGCCGCGCATCGAATAAACCCCGGTAAGTACCAGCGCAAAACCGATCGCTGTCAGGATATTGGCGCCGACGGTGAAGGCATTGCGCTGCAGGCCGTCCGCCGGTTCCCATTCGCTGGCATGGCTGTGGCCGGCCTCATGGATATGCGCGGCGGCGGTATGCTCATGCGCAGCAACTGGCTTCGTCGCCTCGGCCGACTTGCGCTCGTAGACTTCGCTCTTCTGGATCAGTGGCACCGTGCCGAAAAACTGCGCCACCGAAACGACCGCGCCAACAACAAGTCCAGCCAGCGCGGCGGAGAAAACGATCGACCTGAAAACCGACATGGCTCAGTGGCAGGGAAACGCATTGGCATGGCGCACATCGTGCGCGGCGTTGTGCACGGCGCTGATGTGCGAGAAGCCGACCACGCCGACGATGAACAGACCGAGCGCCATGGCCATCACGGCCTGAACGATCGCGCTCGAATCGGTAGCGATGGCGGGCAGCTGCGCGGCCTGGGTCTGTTGCATGTTCGTCCTCGTCAAGGTTGCGACATTTTTAGCCGAAAACAATCGCCTGCGCGACCCTAATTTTCGAGCTGCCGGCGAATGTCCCGGCTGGTGACATGGAAACTGTTGCCCGGCCCCACCGCGGCGCGCCGCAACTTGGCGTCGGCCGCGGCCTGAAAGGCGTCCCGGTGGATCAGGAAGAACTCCTCGCATTGCCGGGGCGTCGGCAGGCTGCGCAACAGCACCCGGAACGCGCGGCGGTGCATCATGCAGAGCCCGTCGTGGCCGTCCGGCTGGAACGCCAGCGCGTCGATGTCTTCGCGCCAGATCGGGGAAACGAGATGGGACATGAGGGAACTGCTTCACTGGCGGCACGGCTCCCGCTCCCCACAATCTAGCCGGAATATCGCGGCACGCCAAAGCAGCCCTGCGCACGATTGCTCCCCCACCGTCGCTTCGCTAAACAACGGCATGGCTGCTTCGCTCACCCCACATTCTGCCGACGCGCTGCTGTTCGATCTCGGCCGCGTCGTGATTGATTTTGATATTGCGCGCACCGCGGCCGCGTGGGCGGCACATGACGGCTCCGACCCGGCTGATCTCGCCAACCGCTTCGTGCGCGACGAGACTTTCTGGCTCTATGAAACGGGCAAGCTGTCCGACACGGAGTTTTTCGCACGCCTTCGCGCAGCGCTCGGCATCGATCTGTCCGATGCACAATTGCTGGACGGCTGGAACGCGACTTTTATCGGCGAAATGGACGGCATCGCGCCGTTACTGGCGCAGGCAGCGAAAAAATGGCCGCTCTACGCCTTCTCCAATACCAACCGCGCCCATGTCGCGCATTTCTCGCAGCATTATGCCGAGGTGCTCGGGCATTTTCGCGAGATCTTCCTGTCGTCGACCATTGGCCTGCGAAAACCCCATGCCGATGCCTACGATCATGTCGTGAAAGCGATCGGCGTACCCGCGGAGCGGATCGTGTTCTTCGACGACCTCGCCGAGAACGTCGAAGGGGCCCGCGCCTGCGGACTGGTCGCCGTCCATGTCACGTCATCCAACGACGTGGCGGAAGCACTCGCCGCGCTCGGTTTTATGGAGAACGACTGATGGCCCTGATGCCGGTTGCCGAGGCGCTCGCCGCGATTCTGGAAGGCGCGGATCCGCTGCCCGCCGAGCAGGTCACGCTGGAAGCCGCCTATCATCGCGTGCTGGCGCAGGACGTGGCGTCGAAGCGGACCCAGCCGCCGCAGGCGATGTCGGCGATGGATGGCTACGCGGTGCGCGCCGCCGACGCCACGCTCGGCGCGCGCCTGGCGGTGATCGGCGAGATCGCGGCCGGCCGGCCGTACGAGCGCGCGCTGCGGCCGGGCGGGGCGCTGCGCATTTTCACCGGCGGTGTCGTGCCGGATGGCGCCGACGCCATCGTGATCCAGGAAGACGCCTCGCGCGACGGCGACGTCGTGATCATCAACGAGGCCGCCCGCGCGGCACGGCACATCCGCCCCGCCGGGATTGATTTCAAACAGGGTGACGTGCTGCTGCGCGCCGGCACCCGGCTCACCGATCGCGATCTCGCACTGGCTGCCGGGATGAACTATCCGGAATTGCCGGTCAGACGGCGCCCGTTGATCGCGGTGCTGGCCACCGGCGACGAACTGGTGCTGCCCGGCGCGGTCCCCGGCCCCGGCCAGATCGTACTCTCCAATGGTTTTGCGCTGCGTGCGCTGGCGCGCGCCGAAGGCGCCGATGTCATCGATCTCGGCATCGCCGTCGATACGCTGCCGGCGACGACCGCGGCGATCCGGCGCGCCATCGATGCCGGTGCCGACATCCTCGTTACCACCGGCGGCGCCTCGGTCGGTGACCACGATCTGGTCAAGCAGTCGCTGGAGGCGGCCGGGGTCACCATGGCGTTCTGGCGGATCGCGATGCGGCCCGGCAAGCCGATGATGCATGGCCGACGCAACGCGATGCGCGTGATCGGCCTGCCCGGCAATCCGGTGTCGTCCTATGTCTGCGCCCTGCTTTTCATGGCGCCATTGATTCGCGCCCTGTCCGGCCGCGCGGAAGTACACCACGCGCTCGAATCGGCGGTACTCGGCATCGATCTGGCAGCCAATGATCAGCGTGAAGATTATCTGCGCGCGGTGCTGACACGCCGTGACGACGGCACCCTCGTCGCCACCGCGGTAACCAAGCAGGACTCCTCGCTATTGGGGAATCTCGCAGCGGCACAGGGGCTTCTGGTCCGCAAACCGTTCGCTCCGGCGGCGGTTGCCGGCGCTCGTTGCGAGATCATAAGGTTGCCGGTTTAAGGGACTTGCGGTGCCGTTCATTTGAAATTAAGCGTTGCGGAACACATATGGAACAGATAGTGTTCGTTCATGATTTGTTTCGAGAATTTGCGGCTTTTGCCGACTTGGGACTGACGTGACACACGCGGCGGCAACCCCGTCCATGAGGGATGAACCAGATGCTCACGCGCAAACAATATGAACTGCTGCGCTTCATCGATCAGCGGCTCAAGGAATGCGGCGTGCCGCCCTCTTTCGACGAGATGAAGGACGCGCTCGACCTGCGCTCCAAGTCCGGCATTCACCGCCTCATCACGGCGCTGGAGGAGCGTGGCTTTATCCGCCGGCTGCCGAACCGCGCCCGCGCCATCGAGGTCATCAAGTTGCCCGAGCTCGGCGTCAGCACCGCCGCCGCGGCTACCGGCCGTCGCGGTTTCACGCCAAGTGTCATCGAAGGCACGCTGGGAAAGGTCCGCCCGATCTCGAACACCGGCAATGGTAACAATAATGGCGGCGATATCGACGATGACAGCCGCCGCTCGGTGTCGGTGCCGGTGATGGGCCGCATCGCCGCCGGTACACCGATCGAGGCGCTGCAGACCCGCAGCCATACGATCAGCGTGCCGCCCGACATGCTGGGTTCCGGCGAGCATTACGCGCTCGAAGTGCGTGGCGATTCGATGCAGGACGC
>JACMOT010000137.1 GCA_014377915.1 Tardiphaga sp. | reverse complement strand
TCATGATGCGTTCGACGTTCTCGACGACGACGATGGCGTCATCGACCAGGATGCCGACCGCCAGCACCATGCCGAACATGGTCAGCATGTTGATCGAGTAGCCGGCCAGCAGCAGCATCGTGCAGGTGCCTAGCAGCGCGATCGGCACCACGATGGTCGGGATCAGCGTGTAGCGGAAGTTCTGCAGGAAGATGAACATCACGATGAAGACGAGCACGATGGCCTCGATCAGCGTGTGAACCACCTTCTCGATCGAAGCCTTGACGACCGGCGTGACATTATAGGGAATGTCGTAAGCGATCGTGGCCGGGAAGAACGCCGACAGGTCCTTCATCTTGGCTTCGACCGCGGCAGCGGTCGCCAGCGAGTTACCCTTCGGCGACATCAGCACCGAAAGTCCGGCCGTCGGCTTGCCGTTCAGCCGGGTGGTGAACTGGTAGCCCAGCCCGCCGACCTCGACACGCGCCACGTCGCGCAGCCGGACGGTCGAACCGTCGGCATTGGCGCGCAGCACAATGGCACCAAACTCTTCCGGTGTGGAGAGTTGTCCCTTCACCAGCACCAGCGCCGACGTCTTCTGGGTCGCCGTGCTGGGCTCCGCCCCAATGCTGCCGGACGCGACCTGGGCATTCTGCGCGGCAATCGCCTTGTTCACATCATCCGATGTCAGCTTGAATCCGACCAGCTTGGCCGGATCAACCCAGACGCGCAGCGAGCGCTCGGTCGAGAACAGGGTGGCGCGCCCGACGCCCGGAATGCGGCGGATTTCGCCGAGCACATTACGGATCATGAAGTCGCCGAGACCGACTTCATCGAGGCTGCCATCGGTCGAGCGCAAGGTGATGATCTGCAGCACCGCGGCGGAGGCCTCTTCGACCAGGATACCCTGCTGGATCACCGCGCGCGGCAACCGCGCCTCGACACGCTTGAGCCGATTCTGCACTTCGACCGATGCCTGGCTGGTGTCGGTGCCCGGCACGAAGTTGGCAAGAATCTCGACTTGGCCGAGCGAATCGGAGGTGGATTCAAAATTCAGGATGCCGGAAGCACCGTTGAGTTCCTCTTCAATCAGCCTCGTGACGCTGTTGTAGAGATTTTCCGGCGAAGCGCCGGGATAGCTGGTCGAGATCGAGATCGAGGGCGGCGCGATGATCGGATACTGCGCGATCGGCAACTGCGGAAGCGCGATGGCGCCGAACAGGCAGATGAACAGCGCAACGACCCAGGCAAAAATCGGCCTGTCGATGAAAAAATTGGCCATCAATCAGATCTCAGGGTTTTGCTAGCGTGGGCTGATCGCCGGCCGCCGTGTTAATGGCGGTTTCCGCCTCGCTCCAGGGCAGTGGCTTGACCTTGTCGCCCGGCGCAAATTTCTGGAACCCTTCGACGACAACGCGCTCGCCACCCTTCAGGCCCTCGGTCACGAACCATTGGCCGTCCTGCACCGCACCCATGCGCACCACCTGGGTGGCGACGTGACCATCGGCCTTGACGACATATACTTCGGCGCCGCCGCCACCATTGCGCTGCACCGCCTGCTGCGGCACCGCGATGGCATCGGTATCAATGCCCTGTTCGATCTGCACCCGGACATACATGCCCGGCAACAATTCATTCTTCGGATTGGAGAATTCACCGCGCAACGTGACCTGGCCGGTGAACGTATCAACCTTGGATTCGGAGAACAGCAGCTTGCCGGCAATCGGATACAGCGTGCCGTCATCGAGCACCAGCCGTACCTTGGCGGCGCCGGCGATGCGGTCGAGATCGCCATTGTCGAAGGCGCGACGCAGCGAGTTCATTTCGCTCACCGACTGCGTGAAGTCGGCATAGACCGGATCGAGTTGCTGAATGGTGGCGAGATTGGTGCTGTCATTCTGCACCACCAGCGCGCCTTCGCTGACCAGCGCGGCACCGACGATTCCGCTGATCGGCGCGCGGATGGTGGCATAGTCAAGATTGAGCCTGGCGCGCGCGACGTCCGCCTTGCGGCCGGCGATTTCCGCCTCGGCCTGGCGCATCGCACCGATCGCCTTTTCGTTCTCGGCTTCGGACACCGCCTTCTGGCCAGCCAGCGTCGAAATTCGTCGCGCCTGCTGGAAGGTCACGTCGTAGGCCGCGGTCGCCTTGGCCAGCGCCGCGTCGCTGGCTTGCAATTCAACTTCGAACGGCTTCGGGTCGATGCGGTAGAGAGGGGTGCCGGCCTTCACTTCGCTGCCCTGGCTGAACAAGCGCTCGACCACGATGCCGGACACGCGCGGACGCACATCGGCGACGCGGGTCGGGGCGATACGGCCGGGCAGTTCGCGGATCAGGGAACGCGCATGCGGCTTCACGGAGATGACGCTGACTTCCGGCTCTTCCGCGGCAATCGACGCCACCGCCTGCTTCGGCTCGCTGCAACCGGCCAGCCATGGCGCAAGCCCGGCCAGCGCCATCGCGAGAACAGCGGAGCGAGCATTGAATATCGTCATTGTACCTATCGTCCCTGAGTGTTGAACTCGACGTCTTGAACAGTGCTGCGGGCTCGCACACGCATCAAGGAGCCGCCGGACAACTGCCCATCGCGACTTTTCCGGATTTGACGAACCACGTTTGATAGTTGACGATAGGTCAGTTGCGCTGCAACGCAATAGAATTCAGGGCGGCGCAATGCCACATGGCGATACCACTCTGTAATCGCAGTGAATTCTTTGCTCTCACGCGATCGTGTGAGCGCCTTGAACTAGTTAACGGCGGTCATCCGGTAGTGGCTGACACCCCACTCGCTGCCATCGGCGTAACCGAACAGTCCGGCGGTCGCTAGAAAGAACCAGCGCCAGCGCCGCATCCATAGCGAAGTGCTGCTGCCATAGACCGGACGCAGTACGCGCTCGATCGCGTCGCGGTGGCGATCGAAGTTCTCCAGCCAGTCCAATGCGGTGCGCTGGTAATGCAAGCCGCTCCAGCGCCACTCCTTCTCGACCTCGAACAGATCGGCATATTGCCGGATCAACTGATGGCTCGGCATCACCCCGCCGGTGAAGAAATGCTGTGCGATCCAGTCTTCCTTGTCGGCGCGATCGAAGAGATAAGTACCGGAACGGTGCGTGAAAATGTGCAGGAAGAAGCGGCCATCAGGCTTCAACCAGCCGCGCACCCGATTCATCAGTTCACGCCAGTTCATCATGTGCTCGAACATCTCCACCGAGACGATGCGGTCGAATTGCTGGCCCGGGTCGAAGACATTCATGTCCCGGGTGATGACGTGAAGATTGATCAGGCCACGGCTGGCGGCTTCAGCCTCGATATATTCGCGCTGCGATCTGGAATTGGACACCGCGGTGACGCGGGAATTGGGAAATTGCCGCGCCATGAACAGCGACAACGAACCCCAGCCACAACCAAGCTCGAGAATCGACTGGCCGTCCGCGAGGTCGGCGTGTTCGATGGTCTGGCGCAGCGCCTCTTCCTCGGCCTCCCGCAGGGTCGATTCGGGCTCCTTGTAGAAGCACGACGAATATTTCCGGTTCTGTCCCAACACCAGCGCGAAGAACGCCGCCGGCACTTCGTAATGCTGGGCGTTGGCGGCATCGGTATGCTCGGCCACCGCGCGCGCCGCCATCTCGGTGGCAAAGGCGGCATCAGTGCTGACATCGGCCGCGGCCAGCCGGGTCGCGGTGCGCGAACACAATTGCTGGATGCCGGTGCGGATCACCATGTCCGGCAGCGGCACGCGTTCGGCAGTGCCTATGATCCTCGAGATAAAGCTCATTCCGTGGCTTCCTTCATCGATTCCTTCGGCAACGACTTATCGGACAAGGGCTTGGGCGGCATCGGAAAGAACGCGCTGGTCCGCGCCTGATAGGCGCGGTAGCTGTCGCCGCGCGACAGCAGCATCTGCTCCTCGAGCGGCGGAACGCCGGTGACGTAGCGCAGGATCCAGAACATGAACAACGGCGCCAGCAGCGTCGCCACGCCCCACGGATAGTCGAGCGACAGGGCGATCACCGGATAGGCCAGCCAGCACAACCATTCGAAGAAGTAGTTCGGGTGCCGCGACCAGCGCCACAGCCCGATGTCGCAGACCTTGCCCTTATTGGCCGGATCGGTGCGAAACGTCTTGAGCTGGGCATCGGAAACGGTTTCACCGACGATGCCGGCGAACAGGATCAGCACGCCGAGATAATCCTGCGGCCGCAACGCCTCTGACGGGAAGCGCGAGGCCACGAAAATCGCGAACACCAGCGGGATCGAAGCAAAACCCTGGTTCTGCAGAAACAGGAACATCTTCTTCGGCGAGTCGGCGCCCCAATTCTTGGCAAAGGCGGCATAACGCGGATCATCGGTGATTCCGCGGGTACGGATGGCGATGTGCGACCCGAGCCGCACCGACCACACCGCCACCAGCGCGGCGACCAGCCATTGCCTGGCATTCGGCGCGGCCCCCGCCAGCGGCCATAGCGCGCTGCCAGCGCCGACCAGGCCGAGCGAGAACGTCCAGATGGTGTCGACCCAGCCCGAATTTCCCGTGCGCTGCTGCACCAGCCAGGCGCCGGTCATCAGGATCGACAGCGAAACCGCGATGGCGACGATCGCTCCCAGATAATAGGTCAGTGTCATGTGAGGTCCCATATAGCGGCTAAATCAGCGGCGTTTTCACAAATACGCTGTAATTCAAGCGCGGTTTCAGTCCAAAGTTCCATGGAACCCGCATGGGACAGCGGCTGACTTCGATCTTTTCTTGTTGCAGGGCTGTGCCATATTGCGCACCTGTCCTTCCCTCCCACGCAGATGAATCCCTCATGGCGCCAGGCTCCTCTTCCCGCTCCGCGATGGAGATCGAACTGACCAAGCTGTCCTCGCCGCGGATCTTCCTGGTGCGAATGGTTGTATTCCTGGTGCTGTGCGCGCTGGTGATGACGGTGCTCTACAAGCAGATCATGATGGCGTTCTTCGCCAATCCGGGTCTCAACGCGCTGATCGGGGCGGTGCTGTTCATCGGCATCATCCTGGCGTTCCGGCAGGTGATCCGGCTGTATCCCGAAGTCTCCTGGGTCAATAATTTCCGTATTTCCGACCCCGGCCTGGCGCTGGACCGGCGCCCGACTTTGCTGGCGCCGATGGCCGCCATCCTCGGCGGCGAGCGCTCCGGGCGGATGTCGATCTCGCAGCAGACCATGCGGCATCTGCTGGATTCGATCGCGACGCGGCTCGACGAGGCCCGCGACATCTCCCGCTACATGACCGGCCTGCTGGTGTTTCTCGGCCTGCTCGGCACCTTCTGGGGCCTGATCGAGACCGTCGGTTCGGTCGGCAAGGTGATCGACGGGCTGAAGGTCGGCGGCGACGCCGGCGCGCTGTTCGACACGCTGAAGGAAGGCCTCGCCGCGCCTCTGGCCGGCATGGGAATCTCGTTTTCGTCGTCGCTGTTCGGCCTCGCCGGCTCGCTGATCCTCGGCTTCCTCGATCTGCAATCCTCGGGGGCACAGAACCGCTTCTACACCGACCTCGAGGACTGGCTCGCCTCCACCGTGCGGGAATATTCCGGTGAAAGCGCCGCCGGCGCGTCGGGCGACCTGCAGCACGCCATCGAACGGCTGCGCATCACCATGGAAGAAGGCGGCAACAATCGCGGCACCACCACCGCGATGGCCAATCTGGCGGATGCGATCCAGAGCCTGGTGGCGCATATGCGCTCGGAGCAGGAGATGATCCGCGAATGGGCCGACGGCCAGGGCGAACAGAGCCGCGAGATCAAGGTCCTGCTGGAACGCATCGCTCGCCAGCCCGAGAAGAATCTATGAGCGGCGGCGTGCACGGAATTGATGTTCACGTTCCCCGGATGCTGCGCAACGCGTCGCCCTTGCGACGCGGTGCGCTGCCAAGCCGGGGTCCCGGTGCGTCCCAAACAAACCGGGATCCCGGATCCGCGGAGCGGCATGAAGAATGCCGCACCGCGTCCGGGAAACGCTGCCGCATCCTGGAGAACATCTGATGGCCCTCGCACGCGGACGCCGCGGTTCTTCGGAATTCAACTACTGGCCCGGCTTCGTCGACGCGCTGTCGACGCTGGTGCTGGCCGTGGTGTTCATGCTGTCGATCTTCCTCGTGGTGCAGTTTTATCTGTCGCAGGAGGTCACCGGCAAGGACAAGGCGCTGGAGCAGCTCAACGCCAAGCTGGCGCAGCTCAACGACCTGTTGTCGCTGGAAAAGCTCGGCAAGCTCAATCTCGACGACCAGCTGTCGCAGATGCGCGCCGGCCTGTCGGCCGCCGAGTCCGAACGTGACCGCGTCAAGGGCCTGTATGACGGCCTCGCCAGCGCCGGCTCCGACGCCGCCGGCCGCGCCGGCGAACTCAACAGGGCGCTGGATTCCGAGAAGCAATTGTCGTCGCGCGCCCTGGCCCAGGTCGAGGTGCTGAACCAGCAGATCTCGGCGCTGCGCCGCCAGCTCGCCGCGCTGGAGGACGCGCTCGACGCCTCCGAGAAGCGCGACAAGGAGTCCCAGGGCCGCATCGTCGATCTCGGCCAGCGCCTCAATGTCGCGCTGGCGCAGCGGGTGCAGGAACTGTCGCGCTACCGTTCGGAATTCTTCGGCCGGCTGCGCGCCATTCTCGGCAACCGGCCGGATATCCGCATCGTCGGCGACCGTTTCGTGTTCCAGTCGGAAGTGTTCTTCGACACCGCCCAGGCGCTGCTGCTGCCGGAGGGCAAGGCCGAGCTCGACAAGGTTGCCAGCGCGCTAACCGAACTGGACAAGCAAATCCCGCCCGAGATCGCATGGGTGATGCGGGTCGATGGCCACACCGATTCACGGCCGATCCTCAACAGCCCGCTGTTCAAGTCGAACTGGGAATTGTCGAGCGCGCGCGCGATCTCGGTGGTGCAGTACCTGATTTCGCTCGGCGTTCCCGCGCAGCGCCTCGTCGCCGCCGGCTTCGCCGAATTCCAGCCGCTCGACACAGCCACCCCCGAGGACGCCTACAAGCGCAACCGCCGCATCGAACTGAAGCTGACGGAGCGATAGCCGTGGAGCTGCGGCGCTACCGTACCAGCGATGAGGACGCCGCCATCGCGCTATGGCTGGAGACGTGGCGCAAGGCCTATCCGTCGATCGATTTCGACGCCCGCGTCGACTGGTGGCGCGCGCGCTGGCGCGACGAGCTGGTGCCGCTGGCTGAGATTGTGGTCGCCGAGCAGGATGGCGCAATGGTGGGTTTTGTGACCACCGACGCGACCGGGTATCTCGACCAGCTCGTCGCCAGCCCGGCGCAATGGGGCACTGATATCAGCCGCAGGCTCGTCGACGAGGCCAAGCGGCTGGCGCCCGGCGGCGTGACGCTGAAGGTCAACGCCGACAATGTTCGCGCGATCCGGTTTTACGAGCGCAACGGCTTTACG
>JACMOT010000136.1 GCA_014377915.1 Tardiphaga sp. | reverse complement strand
TGCCCGAAAGCCGAATAGCAACTGTTGGGCAAAAAAGCGGCCCGACCGTTGCCGCCCAGTTCCAGTCGTTCGGGCCAGAATATTGGGTTCCTGAAACCTGCCGTTCGTTCGTCGCTTGCCGTTCTTCAACGAATGGTGACGTCTAGGGGCTTTCCTGTCAGGCTGCGTAGGCAGCCCAAGAGGTGGAAAGCTGCCGCGCCGCTTTTGCGATGGTGGATATATGATAATTGTCCAGTCAACGTCGACAAGGACCGGCATTGTCGATTCCGCAATATGCCACCTGCTGCGCAGCGTGCTCGCCCGAAATCATCCCAAAAGTCGGATGTCCTGCCGGCGTTCTCGATCTAGCTCTCTTTAATTTACATAACATAATGTTCATTGCCTTCCTTTCTTATACCTCGTCACCGGCTGCTCGAAATATCTCCTAACGTTTTGAACTAAAATCAGATTTCCTGCGTTGAGGCGGTTACTACCGAGAATCTTGGATAAGAGGCTGAGGTATTGACCAAATCAGACGCTCAAAAGGATGGCGAGGCATCGGTCAATGCGTTCCGCCAGAACCTCGGCCCGTTTGTCGTCGCCGCTCAGAAAACGCGTATGCCCATGGCTTTTGCCGACGAGAAGTTTGGCCACCCCGTCATATTCGCTAATGACGCGTTCCTAGTGCTGACAGGCTACGCGCGTGAGGAGGTGCTTGGTAAAAGCTTTCAATCGCTGCTGGCGGTAGGCGTTGAGGCAGACGCGATGCAGACCGTCGAAGCGGCCTTTCGCGGTGAATGCGACCGCGAACCCGAAATTCACTACAAACGCAAAGATGGCAGCGAGTTCTGGGCGTCGATGTTCGTTAGCCCGGTATGTGACGAGGACGGGACCGTCGTGCAGCAGTTCGTGTCGCTGGTGGACCTGACCAAGCAGCGGCAGGACTGCGCTCGGTATAAAACTCTGATCGATGAACTCAACCATCGCGTAAAGAACACGCTGTCAACGGTTCAGTCGATCGTGACGCAAGCACTCCGCAAACCTGCGGAGCCGACCGCGGTCGGCGAAGCGATTCAGTCGCGTCTTCTCGCTTTGTCCCGGTCTCATGATTTGCTGACTAGTGCCAATTGGGAAGGCGCTGGCCTGTATGATCTAATCAAGAATGCCCTTCATCCGTTCGAGGTGGTGGCCGGACACTCCGAGCGGTTCACCATCGAAGGCGAGAATGTTCATTTGTCGCCAAAGGCTACGCTCGCCCTCGCGATTGCGTTTCATGAGCTTGCAACCAATGCCGTTAAATATGGTGCCTTCTCCAACGACGTTGGGAACGTCGCGATCGACTGGACTGTGGCGTCAGCGGTCGATGGAGATCGGCTTGTGCTTCGATGGCGGGAGCGCGACGGACCGGAGGTGAGTCCGCCGGCACACAGAGGATTCGGGTCTTGGGTTATCGAGCGCGGATTGGCGCATGAATTGAGGGGCAAAGTGATCCTCGATTATTTTCGCCACGGCGTGGCGTGTACCATCAATGTCCCTATGCCCGTCGCTGTGGACGAATGACCGGCCTGCTCGCCGGTCGCTGCATCCTGGCGGTTGAGGACGAGATGCTTGTCCTCATGGATATCGAAACAGCGCTGGAGGATTTGGGCTGCTCAACAATCTGCTCCGCTGCCAGCGTTGCCGAGGCGCTCGCGTTTATCGCTGAACAATGCTTCGACGCGGCGATCCTCGACGTCAATTTGGGAGGGGGAAAAAGCTACCCGGTCGCTGACGCACTGGCCCGGCTTGGTGTCCCTTTCGTCTTCTCGACTGGTTACAGCGACCATGGTGATCGCGTCGATCTCGAAGATCGCCCGATACTTCGCAAGCCCTATACTCGCGAGGCTCTGTGCGCTGCATTTGCGCGGATGATCTCCGACGAACCGCTGCTGGCTAAGACAACGACAGTCGAGAACGGGGCGATCAAATGACCTTACCCACGGCTCTTGGCAAAATCTCGTCCTGGCTGACGGGGAATGTGTTGTCAGATCGGACAGGGAAACGAGATCTTCTGCGCCAGCAGGAGATCCTCGCAGAGTTTGGTGAGTTGGCCCTGCGGTCAGAGAGCCTGGATCAAATCCTTACCGAGGCATGCAGGCTGGTCGGCGAGGCGCTTGAAACCGATCTGGCGAAAGTGATGGAGCTACAAGCTGACGGCAGAAAGCTACTCGTACGTGCCGGCGTCGGCTGGAAGTCGGACGTTGTTGGTCAAATTACGGTCGAGGCTGTGCCGGGGTCTTCGGAAGGGTTTGCACTGAGTACGGGGCATCCGGTGATTTCCGATGACATCGCGACTGAGACACGGTTCGAGTACGCCGATTTCATCAAAGATAACGGCGTACGGGCGATCGTCAGCGTCATCATTCTTGGTGCCGAGGAAAAGCCTCCATTCGGCATTCTGCAGGTGGACAGCAGGGTGCCGCGGCATTTCAGCGATGGTGACACGAGGTTCCTCCGTGGCTACGCCAACTTGATCGCTGCAGCAGTCGATCGCTTGCGTGTGGCAGATGAAACGCAAGCGGCACAGGCCAAGCTCATCGCCAGAGACGGCGAACTTCATGCGTTGAATGAGACACTTGAAGAGCGCGTCATGCTGCGTACCGCCGCGCTGACCGCCGAGCAGGTGTCCCGGCAAGAGGCGCAGGAACAACTGCGGCAACTCAACTGCGATTTGGACTTGCGCGTCAACGAGCGAACCGCGCGGTTGCTGGAGAGCAACGAGCGTCTGCAACTGCTCGAGCAGATCACGCATGCAATCGGGCAGCGTCAGGATGTGGACAGCATTCTGCAGGTTGTCGTGCTCACGCTCCAGGATCGATTGCCTGCCGACTTTGTCTGTGCCTGCCGTTACGACCGGGTGAACAAAGTTCTCACAGTTTCGCACGTCGGCACCAAAAGCGCTTCGAACCGCGTCGGCGTTTTTGAAAGTGCTGAAATCGCAGTAGACCCGAGCGAGCTCTCGCGCTGTATCGCAGGTGATCTGGTATATGAGCCCGATATCACGCAGGTCGGCTTCCCGTTTACCGATCGCCTTTCACGACAGGGATTGCGCTCGCTTGTACTGGCACCGATGCTGATCGAAGGTGCAGTGTTCGGCGTGCTGGTGGTGGCCCGACGCAAGGATCACGACTTCCTCAGTGTCGATTGCGAATTTCTGCGGCAGCTCGGCGAGCATGTCGGACTTGCCGCGCATCAGTCGCAGCTTCGCGATAGCCTCCAGCAGGCTTATGATGATTTGAAACAGTCGCAGCAGATTGTACTTGAGCGAGAACGACTGCGGGCGATCGGGCAGATGGCGAGCGGCATCGCTCACGACATCAACAACGCGATCTCGCCCGTGTCGATCTACAACCAGTTGCTTCTGGCGCGCGAAGCTGAGTTGTCGCCGAAGATGCGGAGCCACCTCGAACTCGTCGGACGCGTGGTGAAGGACATCTCGGCGACGGTCGGGCGACTCCGCGAATTCTACCGTCCGGACGATGCCGCGGCAGAGCTGGAGCTGGTGGAGTTGAACCTTTTGATACCGCAGGTGGTCGAGCTGACGCGGGCGCGCTGGAGTGACATGCCCCTGCAGCGTGGCACGGTGATCAAGGTTTCGACCGAACTCGAGGCTGGTCTGCCGCCAATCATGGGCAACGCATCGGAGTTGCGTGAAGCCATGACGAACCTGATCTTCAACGCCGTTGATGCGTTGCCCCAAGGTGGCACGATCACGATCCGGACCGAGGCGTTAGCTCCTGCGGTTGGCGCGAAAGCGATGGTGCGGCTAGTGATCGGCGACACCGGCGTTGGGATGGACGAAGCGACGCGTACGCGCTGCCTCGATGCTTTCTTCACCACCAAGGGCGAGCGCGGCACCGGGCTCGGGCTGGCGATGGTCCAGCACGCGGTGCAGCACCACAAGGCGCGGCTCGATATCATAACAGCGCCCAGTGCAGGCACCCGCATGCAAATCGATTTTTTTGCCGCGGACGAAGGGAGTGCTGACAGAGCTTCCTCGCCTCGGCCCCGAGAAACGAAATCCTTACGCCTCTTACTGATTGATGATGATCCTGCCGTACTCTCCGCGACGGTAACAATTCTCAGGCTTTATGGTCACGCCGTTACCGCGGCCGATGGCGGCCAGG
>JACMOT010000135.1 GCA_014377915.1 Tardiphaga sp. | reverse complement strand
TCGTCGCGCTGGCAAACAGCAGCGTGTAACCATCCTTATCCGCGCCGGCCACCATCTGGGCGCCGAGCGAGGTGCTGGCGCCGCCACGGTTTTCGATCAGCACTGGCTTGCCGAGATCCGACCCCAGTTGCTCGACAAGAATGCGGGCAACAATGTCCGTCGTTCCGCCGGGCGGAAATGGAACGATGAGTGCGATGTTACGATCGGGATAGGTCTGCGCCCGCACTGGACTAGCGGTAAAGGCCAGCAGCAGCAAAGCCGCGCCAACGAAGACGCGATAGAAACTGCTTGCAGGCATGTGTGCTTCCTTTCCCTGACCTATTCGCGCCATTCGGCGTCGATATTGGCAACGAAGCTACTGTGGCACACAACCTCCCGGCGTCAAAGACGCGATCCATCTGCATGCGATGCAAGCACATCCTCCGCGCGGCGACGGCGGCTTGACGTCGGACGCTGCTATGGGATGGTGACCATCAAGGCTCGCCAGTCCAACGACAGAGCCGCAAGGACAAGGCCGATCCCATGACGATAGCCGATTTCGCTACCAGCACCGCACGCGTCATCCCCTATCGCCGCGATCAGCTGCGGCGGTTGATTGCCCCGCGCAGCGTCGCCATCATCGGCGCGTCCGATCGCAAGAGCTCGTTCGGCAATCGCGCGATGGAGAATCTGCAGGATTTCGATGGACCCGTTCATCTGGTGAATGCGCGCGCAACTTCCGTCGCCGGACGGCCATGCTTCGCCTCGGTGGCCGCGATCGGCGAGGCGCCGGATTGCGTATTCATTGCGGTTCCACGCGAGATGGTCGAGAGCGTGGTCCGGGAATGCGCGGCCGCAGGCGTCGGCGGCGCCGTGATCGTCGCATCGGGATTGGCCGAAACCGCGAAGCCCGATCGCATCGCCGATCAACAGCGCATCGTGGAGATCGCACGTCGCGCCGATATGCGGCTGGTCGGACCCAACACGATCGGATTTCTCAATTACGGGGTCGGCGCCGCGCTGACCTTCTCGGCGATGCCCGCGCGTCGCGCGCTGCTCCCGCATGCCATCGGCATCATCAGCCAGTCCGGATCGCTCGGTTTCTCGCTGGCGCAGGCGGCGGAGCTTGGTGTCTCGATCAGCCACGTTCTGACGGCGGGAAACTCCGCCGATGTCGATGTGGCCGATTATGTCGCTTATCTCGCGGAAGAGCCGGCCTGCAAAGCGATCATATGCGTGTTCGAAGGCATGGCGCACCCGGTGCGGATGGGGCACGCGCTACGTTTCGCATGGTCGGTCAACAAGCCAGTCATCATGTACAAGATGGCGACCGGCAACGAAGGCGCGCGCGCGGCGATGTCGCATACCGGATCGCTTGCCGGATCGAATGAAGCCTACGCCGCGATGTTCGCACGGGCCGGCGTCATTCAGGTCGACCGCTTCGAGGATTTGATCGAGACCGCGACCTTCTTTGCGAAGGCGCCGCGCCCGACCACGGACGGTGTCGCGGTGATCGCGACCTCCGGAGGCGCCACCATCATGGCAGCCGACAAGGCCGAATGGCACGGCATCCCGCTGCCGCAACCCGGTACCAGGGCCGCCGACCTGCTGGCGATACACGTGCCCGATTTCGGCTCGCCGCGAAATCCGTGTGATGTCACCGCGCAGTTGATGAATGACATGGTTGCGCTGGAGAGTTGCGTCGACGCGCTGATGGCGGATGCCCAATTCGGCGCGATGGTCACCTCGCACGCCTATGCCTATGATTCCGCGACCTCCCGGCTCCCGGTGTTTAGCCGTGCCGCCGCAAGCCATGGCAAGATCGTGTGCAATGTCTGGGCGCCAGCCTGGCTGGGCGGGCCAGGCACCATCGAAACCCAGCAGGACGGCCACCTGGCCCTGTTCAACGGCATGGATCGCTGCTTTGCCACGCTGGCGGCGTGGCAGCGGCGCGAACGCCTGCGCCAGACCGCATCCGATGCGCCACCGGTGCGATTGACCGCGGCGCACGCCGCGGCGCAGGTGACGGAAATTTTGCGCGGCATCACCGACACCGCACTGACGGAAAGCCAGAGCAAGCGTGTCGCGGCTCTCTATGGCATCCCGGTCGTGGCAGAGGCCGTGGTTGGCAGCGCAAATGAAGCCGTGGTGGCGGCCGGACGGCTGGGATACCCGGTCGTGCTCAAGATCGAGAGTCCAGACATCCTGCACAAGACGGAAGCCGGGGTGGTTTGCCTCAACCTGCCGGATGCGCAGAGTGTTCGCGATGCCGCGATACGGCTGTTGGAGCTGGCCAACGCCATCGTTCCGGCACCGAGAATCAACGGCCTGCTGGTGCAGCCAATGATCCCCAAGGGCGTCGAAGTGATGGTAGGCGTACGCAACGATCCGCAGTTCGGCCCGCTGGTGATGGTGGGACTGGGCGGCATTCTGGTCGAGCTCTTGAAGGATGTCGCGATCGCAATTGCCCCGGTCTCGACAGCCGAAGCACGGCGCATGATACTCGGCCTGAAGGGCGCGACATTGCTGACGGGTTTCCGTGGCCGCGCGGCCATCGATATCAACGCCCTCGCCGGCATTGTGGCGCGCGTCTCGGAACTTGCCGACGATCACCGCGCGGCCATCGCCGAGATCGACTTCAACCCGCTGATCTGTGACGCCGACCGCATCATCGCCGTCGATGCGCTGATCGTGAAGATTCAGGCCGGATAGGACAAACCCGCGATCACGTCTCCCGGCGGCTTACCGGCCACCGCCGGCTGCGCTCCAACGCATGAATTGATCCATGCTGGTTCAGATCATCGCCGGCGTCTTGCCCACTGCGAGATCGCGGCATACAAGGCCTCCGGCTGAATCGGCTTGGTGAGGAAGCCGTTCATACCCGCCGCGAGGCATATTTCGCGCTGCCCCACCAACGCGTTCGCGGTCAGAGCAATGATGGGGACGTCACGCTGGGGCCGAGCGAGCCGGCGGACCGCACCCGCCGCGGAAATGACGTCCATAATCGGCATCTGCATATCCATCAGGATGAG
>JACMOT010000134.1 GCA_014377915.1 Tardiphaga sp. | reverse complement strand
GGACTGCCGGCGGCCCTGCTGGTGGCATCCTTCATTGTCCCGATATTCGGCTGGCGCGCGATGTTCGTCATCGGCGGGATCGGGGGCTTGGTCGTCTGGTATCTGCGCAAGAACCTGCCGGAATCGCCACGCTGGCTCGAGGCGGTCGGGCGCAAGGAAGAGGCGGAAGCGCTGATGCAGAGCATCGAGAGGGAAGCTTCCCTCGGCCAGCCGCTGCCGGCGCCGGTCGCAGCACCTGCCATCCCGCCATCAGGCAAGCTCGCAACGCTGTTCACGCAACCGCTACTGTCCCGGATGATTGTCGGATCGGTCTGCCTGATCACCATCAATACGCTGCTATACGGCTTCGTGACGTGGCTTCCGGTGTTCTTCATCAAGCAGGGGCTCAGCGTGGCGACCTCCTTCAGCTATGCCTTGCTGATGGCGCTCGGCGCTCCGGTCGGTTCGGCGATCGGCGCCCTGACAGCGGACCGCTGGGGACGCAAGCCGACCATCATCGGCTCGTCGCTGATCACAGTGGCGCTGGGGATCATCTATCCGATGATCTCGGACCCGATCCTGTTGCCGGCCGTCGGGTTCCTGCTGACGATACCGATCTACATCCTGGTGGCGCTGCTGTTCGGCGTTTACATTCCGGAACTGTTCCCGACCGAAGTGCGGCTGCGCGCATCGGGCATCGTCAACACGCTGGGGCGCGGAGCCACGATCGTCACGCCGTTTCTGGTCGTCATGCTGTTCGAGGCCCGCGGCGTCGCCGGTGTAATGGCGCTGATGATCGGGTTGCTGGTGATCCAGATCGTCACCGTCGCGACGCTGGGTATCGAGACCCGTCATCGCCGGCTGGAAGAGTTGAAGGAAGAAGAGGTGGCTCCGGCGGTTCTCCGTCAGACCTCGTGAGCGGGCGCTTGTCGACACGGCTGGCCGGTCGCTGACGCTTCCACGCGCACGGGCCAGCCCCCACAGCATTCGTCGCCGGTGCCCGGTCACACCGGCGACGAATGACCGAGAATTGGGCCTGCCTCCGGTTACCGTCTGGCGAGGGAACAGCATTTGCGTGGTTGAACGCGCACGGCGAACATCGTAGCAAGATCGATGAAAAAATTCGTCTGTGCCGTGCTCGTGATTGTCATAAGCGCGGTCTTTGTGTTCGCAGACGGCTACCCGCTGTCCATCGTCCGACACCGGTGGCAGGAAATCATCACCGAGAGCAACCACGCAGCGCTGCGGCCGGGCTCGGTCTACGACATCCTCACTCATTTCGAGCAGAATTTCGGCCGGACCCGTCCCGAATTCAAATATCTCTTCTTCGATACGGGGCTGGGTGCGGCCGATCCGATCTACCCGGTCTTCCAGGTCGGTCACCAGCAGAGCTGGTCGCAATTGATCACGGCCGGGATGTCGGAGCAGAACCGGCACATCGATCACTTTTCCACCGGCGACACGCCGGAGGGATGTCGCATCCAGTCGGTCTACTGGGTTCGCCACATCGACGAATTTCCCGATATGTATGCCAGTCTTCGTGCGGAAGGCTACACGCTGATCGACATCAGTTTCGACTATTACGTGAAGCTGCGGCCCGACGCGCAATGCGGCAAGCACGATGCGCATGAGCTCAGCGAAAATTTCGATCCGTTCAAGGCGATCTATGGCTATGCCGAAGCCTTCAAGACCTTCACGGACATCCCGACGGAATTGCTCGCGAGATACGAGGCGAAGGTTGGCGTGCTCAAGCTGATTACGCAGGACTTCAAGACACGACAGGACGACTGGGCGAGCTATGACCAGAGCTATAGCCTGCGCGATAATTCGATGTGGTTCTACCCGGACGGTTTCGCACCTGATCATGGCATCGACACGCCACGGCCGCAGAGTGGCCTGCGCTTCTTGACGCAACCCAAACACCTGTTCTACGCAGCGGAACCCGCCCTTGAACGTCAGTTTCCCCTGGCGACGACATTGGGCGAGGAAGGTTTTTCCAGGCTTCTGAAATTTCTCAAGGGCAAGCCCACGGCTGACTTCGATGCGAAGTCTGAACCGGGCGACGACGCGCTCGACATCACGGCGCAGGTCACACCGAAGAATTTCTATACGTCAGGCACCATTGTCGAGCCGATCCGCGACGTTGTTGCCGATGTCTCCGATCCCCTTCATTACAAGCTGGTTTCCGTCATCCTTCGTCCCGGCGAGCCGGAGAGCGATGTGCATTTCCCGGCGCCGCGGGAGATTCCGCAAGTCCGCATGGTCTACCAGTTGATGAGCCCGCGCTTTCCGGGACGCGCCTACGAACAACTGTTCATCCATCTCGATTTTGACGCGATCGACAGGCTGCTCCCCGCCGCGCAGCGTCGTGACGCCGCCACCGACTTCCTGCGCAAGGCGGATGCCTTGACGGGCGTGCGGGGGGAGGGCGGGCCGGGCGCCGGCCAGGCGACCGCGGACTTCATCCAGGACGCCATCGGGGCGCGTCCGGTACAGACGGTAAGCTGGAGTTCGTCGCTGACCGGGCTTTGGGTGTTCGGTATGCTGAGCCGGTCCTATAATGTAGAGCGCGGACTTGAAGCGGTTTCGATCGTCAGACAGGGCGTAAACATCGGGTTCTATTCCAGCGCGTTCGACAACGCGCTGTTCCGCCTTGCCATCGACAAGACCGATGGGCGTGAAAAAGCCGATCTGCAAAGCGTGCTGGACGACCTCACGCCAAAAACCTATCGCGATCAGCGGCGACACGATCCCGAGGTTCTGACCTTCAACCGCATGACATGCGCGCAGTGCCACCAGATGGCCGGACGCGATGGCGTGCATGTACTGCTGAACGATGGCCTGGATCGCAGGATCGCAACTCCCTACAAGGCTACGGAATATGTCTTCCGCGAGCTTGATCGCCAGCTGCGTCGCATCCCTCGACTCGACGCGAGCACAGCAGACCATCCAATGCTGTTTTCGCGATAATAACGGGTCTGTTGGCGAACCGCATCGCTATCCGCGTGGCAAATGGTTGGCGTGCCAGTTCAGCGCCGTTTCAATGATCGAATTCAGGTCGTGGCTGGGAGACCAGCCAAGGACGTGCTGTGCCAGTGAATTGTCGGCCACCAGTACCGGAGAGTCGCCTTCGCGCCGCGGCCCGAGCTGAACTTCAAAATCACGACCGGATATTTTCTTGACGGTCTCGATCAACTCCTTGACCGTCGTTCCATGGCCGGTGCCGAGATTGAGCGCGTGGCTTGTCGCGTTCGCCAGCAGATGCTGGACGGCGCGCGTATGCGCATTCGCGAGATCGAGGACATGCACAAAATCCCGGACGCAGGTGCCATCCCGGGTCTCGTAGTCGGTCCCGAGCACCTGGAAGTGAGATCGTCGGCCCAGCGCCGCTTCAATCGCAATCGGCACAGCGTGGCTTTCCGGTGAATGCCACTCCCCGATCCGGCCCTCGGGATCGGCGCCTGCCGCGTTGAAATATCGCAGGATAAATGATTTGAATCCCTGGTGCTGGTCGAGATCTTTCAGAATCTGCTCGACCATTAATTTGCTCCGACCATAGGGATTGATCGGAGCCTGACCGTGGCGCTCACTGATGGGGAGCGATGTCGGAAGCCCGTAGGTGGCGCAGGTCGATGAGAAAACGATCTTGTCGATCCCGGCGGCCTGCGCCGCGCGAAGCAGGGTGATCGTGCCGGCTACATTATTTTCGTAAAAACCGCCGGGGTCGCGGATGGACTCGCCGACTTCAATCGCCGCGGCGAAATGGACGATGGCAGCTGGATTGTATTTCTTCAGGACGGCGTCCAGCTTGCCGCGGTCACGGATATCCCCGACCTCGAGCGGTCCCCACTTTGCGAATTCAGCGTGACCATTAGACAGGTTGTCATAGACAACCGGGGTGAACCCCTTGCTGCACATATCCAGGCAAGTATGCGAGCCGATGTAGCCGGCGCCGCCCGCGACCAGGATGTTTGTCATCGTTCAGATTTTCCGGGCCCGCGGCAGTACCGTTGTTGTCCGACTACCATGCCAATAGAGCACATCGGAATGAATACCGAAACGATGCAGGCGGCGACGGCTGGACAGTTGTGAACGCCAGCGAAAGCCGACAGCCGCGCGCGACGTCGGCTTTCGCGGGCAGTCGGCGTCTAATAGGCCTTGTTCGCCTCGGGCCGATGCTTGTTCGTCGGCACGAAGCCGGAGCGAACGGCTTCGCGCGGCTGGCGTACCCAGACCTCGCGATTGGGGTGCAGACCGGCGCCGCGGGTCGCTGGGACCGCGGACAGCCGCGCGCGGTGCAGCAGCCGGGTGTCGGCGTCGCCGCAATTCGGATGAATGCCGCCATTGTCCGCCACGGCCTTGTCCCAGATCGCCTTGCGCCGACTGAAAATGGCGGGGTCGGCGAGCGCGGTGCAGGTCAGCTCATTGCTGTTCAGATCCGCGATGATCTCGTCACCGTCTTCGACGAGGGCGATCGGGCCGCCGAGGGCGGCTTCCGGGCCGACATGGCCGATGACAAGGCCGACCGAGCCGCCCGAAAAGCGCGCGTCGGTCATTAACGCCACGACGATGCCGCGCTCTCGGCACAAGGTCGTGATGCGCGAGGTCGGGTCGAGCATTTCCGGCATGCCGGGCGCGCCGACCGGCCCGTCATAGCGCACGATGATCATGTCGTTGTTCTGGAAACGATCGGGAGTCTTGTCGAGCGCGGTGAGCAGGCCCTGTTCGCCTTCGAACACGCAGGCCTTGCCGCGGAACAGGTTGTTCTCCAGCCCGCCCTCGACGCCGGCCAGCTTCAGGATCGCGGAGAATTCCGGCGACAGATTGCCGCCGAGCATGCGCAGGCCGCCCGTCGGCTTGTAGGGCTTGGCGACCGAATAGATCACCTTGCCGTCCGCGCTCTTGGTGCCGAGGCGCTTGACCTGTTCGGCCAGCGTCTCGCCGGTGCAGGTCATGACGTCGCCATTGAGCAGGCCGGCTTCCAGCAACTCGCGCACGATCACCTGCACGCCGCCGACCGCGTCGATGTCGACCATCGAATACTTGCCGTAGGGACGGGCATCGGTGAGGACCGGAACGACGTATTGCGACAGATAGTTGAACTCGGCCGGCGTCATGACTTCTTTCCAGAAATCGGCGAAGCCGGCGGCGCGGGCGATTTCCGGCGCATGCAGCGTCACATTGGTCGAGCCGCCGATGGCCATCGCGACGATGACGGCGTTGCGGATCGAATCGCGGACGACGATGTCGCGGGGTTTCAGGCCCTTGGCCATCATCTGCGCGAGGTATTCGACCAGTTGGTCCGGAAATTCCTTGAGGCGACGCGGATCGTCGGACGGTGGCGCCACCATGTGCAGCGGCTGCATGCCGACCACGCCAATGAAGGTCTGCATGGTGTTGTAGGTGAACATGCCGCCGCAGCTGCCATAGCCGGGGCAGGCGTGGCAGGCGATGTGATGGCGATAGGCGGCGTCGGGATTGCCGGCGACCTGATAGGCGCTGACAATGTCGAGCTTCTCGCCGGTCTTCGGGTCCTCGCCGGGATGGATCGGTCCGTCGGACATGATGATCGCAGGCTCATTATGCTCGAGCAGCGCGGCCAGCGTGCCGACCGGCGGCTTGTCGCAGGCGACGACGGCGATGGTGCCGGCCAGTCCCGTGGCGCTCAGATGTTCGCACAAAGCATCATGCGTCACTTCGCGTCCGATCAGCGAATAGCGCATTTCGCGGGTGCCGTTGCGGATGCCGTCCGACGTCGCGATGGTATATTCCGGCTGAACGAGACGCAGTTGCAACTGACCCGCGCCATGGCCGATGCGGCTCTTGAGGCTGGCATGGATCGCATCCACCTTGGCCGCCACGCCCATATAGCACTGGCTGTCGCCCTTGGTGCCGACCACACCCACCGATGGCTGGTGAATCAGGTCCATATCGGTACCCAGTTCGCGCGCAATCCCGATGGTCTGGGCCGAGCGGCCTGGATGTTGATCGATGAGGACGATTGGCGATTTTGTCACGGCGGAGTTTCCTTCCAAACGGGCGGCTTTTGGGTCGCCCAAGCGTGCTGGCGACGTCTTGGGAGGGGCGTACTACGTGATCGCCATGATCTCAAGCTCCTGACCGGATGCGCCGATCACATCCCCTGCCACTTTGCCCATCAGCAGCCGTGCTACCGGGGATACGAAGGAAATCGAGCCGGCCTTGGGATCGGCTTCGTCCTCGCCGGCGATCCGATATGTCTGGACCCGCCCATCGTCGCGCCTGAAGGTCACGGTGCTGCCAAAGGCAACGATTTCGGTCGACGCGGGATCCGCGATGACCTGTGCTGTCCGCACCCGGGATGCGAAGTAGCGGGCGTCGCGCAACGGGCTGGCCGCCTGTCGCCGCCGCTCATTGACCTCTTCGATCTTTTGCGCCGCCTCGTAGGCGTCACGCGCGTGATGCAGTTGAGCTTCGAGGGCCTGTAATCCGGCTTGCGTCACGAGGTTTGGGTGGGACGAGACCGGACGATCGGGCAGCAGCGTTTCCGCCGCGGTTTCGGCACTGTCTTCTTTCGTGAAAGCGACGCTCAAGCTCGGTATCCCTTTGGTGGAATGTTGGAATCCGCAGTAACGCCCGAAAGCCTACCTAGCACGTCCGGCGCGGGAGCGCTTCAGCATTCCCAAAATACCATTTTTCGTTGAAAGACTCATTTCGCTCGAATCGCGCAATATCTATTGAATATTGCGCAATGTACGCATAAAAGCCGCCGGAACGCGTTGGCAGGAACCATTGCTGCGCGAAGTGAACAATATGCGCAATGCGCGGCGAGGAGACAGCATGCAGGTCCCAATCAAGCGGGCGATTGAGAAGGTCCCCGGCGGCATGATGACGGTGCCGCTGCTGCTCGGCGCGCTGATCGCCGCGTTCTTCCCCAACACACCGAAATTCTTCGGCTCGTTCACCGGCGCCTTGTTCTCCGGTGGCGCGCTGACCATTCTGGCGGTGTTCTATGTCTGCATGGGTGCCAGCATCAACTTCAAGGCCACCCCCTACATCGTGAAAAAGGGTGGCACCCTGCTGATCGTCAAGGTCGGTATCGCGATGATCCTCGGCCTGATCTTCGGCCGCTTCCTCGGTGAAGCCCCGATCACCGCCGGCATTTTCGCGGGTGTTTCGACCCTCGCCATCGTCGCGGCGATGAACGATACCAATGGTGGCCTGTATATGGCGCTGATGGGCCAGTATGGTCGCCCGCGCGATGTCGGCGCCTACACCATCATGACGCTGGAAAGCGGCCCGTTCCTGACCATGATCACGCTGGGCGTGGCTGGCCTGTCCTCGTTCCAGTGGCCGGCGCTGGTCGGCGCCATCCTGCCGCTGATTATCGGCATGATCATAGGTAATCTTGACCGCGAGATGCGCGACTTCCTCAGCAATGCCGTACCGGTGATGATCCCGTTCTTCGCCTTTGCGCTCGGCACCGGCCTCAACCTGTCCCAGGTCTGGCAGGCAGGCCTGCTGGGTCTCGCGATGGGCGTCGCCGTCGTGGTCGTGACCGGCATCCCGCTATTTTTTGCCGATCGCTGGACCGGCGGTAATGGTGTTGCCGGTGTGGCGGCGGCCTCGACCGCGGGCAATGCCGCGGCCGTGCCGGCAATCGTCGCCGCGGCCAATCCGGCCTATGCGGATGCTGCTGGCCCGGCCACGATTCTGATTGCTGCCTGCGTGGTGGTGACCGCGATCCTGACGCCGATTGTCACCTCGTGGGTCGCCAGCAAGGTCGGTCGCGACGTCGAGCCAAATGAAGATGCGGTCGCCTCCACCGAGGCGGGTGTGGGGACGCCTGCACCGGCTGTCGGTCACTGAGGTGGCGAATGACTGGCTGATCCTCGCCGACGATCTCACCGGTGCCGCCGACTGCGCGATTGCCTTCGGAAGAAGGGGACGCGCCGCTGCGGTGATGTGGGATGAGGCCGTCGACTTGTCGGATCACCAGTTGCCGGTGCTCGCCTATGACGCGGCGAGCCGGGGTCTTTCGGGCGCAGCCGCGGCACGACGCCACGCCGACGTGCTGGCGCGCCTCGCCGAGCCCGGACGGATCCTGTTCAAGAAGATCGACTCGACGCTGCGGGGACAACCTGCGGCGGAGATTGCGGCCACGCTGTTGCACCTCACGTCACAATCCGGCCCGGCGCTTGGCGTGTTCGCGCCGGCCTTTCCGGCCACCGGGCGCACCACCATCGATGGCCGCATTCACGTCAAGGGGCGTCCGCTGGAAGAAGCCGAAGTCTGGGTCCGCGAGCACACCTATCCGACCGCCCACCTCGTCGAGGTGCTGGCCACCGCCGGCATCCGCGGCGAGCATGTTTCGCTGGCGACGATTCGCGGCCCCGACCTCAAAGCCATCTTTGCCAAACTCGCAGCCGAAGGCGACGTCGTTGCCGCCTGCGATGCCGAGACCGAGCACGACCTGCATCTGATCGCAAAGGCCAGCCTGCTGGCGTCCCGATCTACCTTCTTCATCGGCAGCGCCGGCCTCGCGCACGCGTTGGCCGGCCTTGATGCCGACAGCGATGTCGAGCCGTTGCGCATCCCGGCCAGCGCGTTGGGCACCCTGATCGTGGTAGGCTCGCTTGCCGGAGCGTCACGCGCGGCGGCGCGCGAACTTGCAGCCACCGGCACCGTCGAACATTTTGCGGTCACGGCGGC
>JACMOT010000133.1 GCA_014377915.1 Tardiphaga sp. | reverse complement strand
TCCGTCAGCCTAAGACTGACGCTTCGCCCATCCGCCTGGGATCTCTGTCTGCCCAGGTACCCACCAGCCTCAAGCGCCTTGATGGCTTGTGATGCGGTGCCACGGGTCGTCGCTTGAAACTCCGCGAAAGCTGACGGTGTGCGGGAGAACGAGTTGGCGCGGGCGAAGAAGCGCAGCGCCATCCATTGGGCGGGGCTGAGTTCACCCTGATAGCCCTCGGCTTGCACGAGCCGTCCCACCAGCAGCAGGAGTTCCGCCGTTTCGCGCGCTGACATAGTCACCTCTTCGAGGACATAATAGTGTTTCGAAATCAACGTGACAACCGATTGGATGCAGATAATTTTGTTTCGCAACCACCTGGGAGGCTACTCTTAGTCACGATCGAAGTGCATTGTGACGCGTTTCGCATCGATGGGCGGTGGATCATCATCAGCGATGGGCTGCGGTTCGGCTCCTATGAGGGCTCACCTCAAGGTTTGTTCGCTAAAACACGCTTTGCAGCACGAACCACGAACATTGCTCTGGCGGCTCGATAGTGCCGGCGTGCAGCGTCGTTTAGCGGCCTGAACCCGCCAGCGCTCGCGGCGTTGGCCCACAGGTAGTCGCCCGTGAGGCCGACATGAACCCAACTCATCGGCGACAAGTGGGCCAGAAGCTCATCGGGCGCCGCATCGTCTGGGGCCCGCGGATGCTGGACGGCGCGCTGCATATATAATGTGTTCCACAAGGCGATGGCGGCGATCACCCGGTTAGGGCCCGACGCACGGTGCTCGGGGTTCTGCAGGGTGCGATCGGCGATCCTGCACTGCTTATGGACGAACACCGCCTGGGCCAACGCATGGCGGGCCTCGCTCCTGTTGAGGCCAGCCTGGCAGCGCCGGCGCAGTTCCGGGCTCTCCAGCCAGTCGAAGGTGAACAGCGCGCGATCGATCCGCCCGACTTCGGCGCGCGCGATATCCATCGGATTTTGCCGTTTGAAGGCCGATAGCTTCTTGAGCATCACCGATGGAGCGACAGACTCTGCCTTGATCGATGCGGCGAGGCGAACGAAGACGTCCCAGTTCTCTTCGATCACATCGATCCGGATCGGCCGGCCAAGGAGGGGTTCAAGGATCGTGTGACGGGGCTTTGGCCCGATGATGGCGAAGCGGCGATCTTGCAGATCCCGGAAACGCGGCACGAACCGGTAGCCCAGGAGATGACACAGCGCGAACACGTGGTCGGTGGCGCCGCCGGTGTCGGCGTAGCGCTCGCCGCCCTGTCGGCCCACAAGTCCATCGAGGACATAGGGCGCCTCCGACGACGTGGCCGAGAGCACGCGCGTGTTGAACGAGCCGTGCCTGTCCGACATGTGGGTGTAGATTCGCAAGCCGGGCTGGGGTCCGTACTTGGCGTTGATCTCGCCCGCCCCGCTCCGGCGATGGCCTGATCGAAAGAAGTGTCCGTCCGAGGCGGAGGCTTGGCCGTCGCCCCCATTGCCTGGCGAAAGGCTGAGCGTGGTGGACTTCGATGATCCTGGCCAATGCAGCCCTGTAGTTCTCCTCGCTGAGGTGCCAGCTCTGGGTCAGGCGAGTTGAGCGTAGGTGACGCCTTGTCTTGCATTGGCCATGCGTTCCAGGCCTAGATTGGTGGCGTCGGCGAGAACCGCGGCCAGAATGCAGTTGGGTGGTGTGCTCGATGCGGGTCTGGGGCCAGTTCGCATAGTCTCCGACGGCCGAGGGCGGGACGTGGACCTGGTCGGCGAGGAAGCGCAGTACAGCAAACGCGACAACCTCTCCGGCCCGCCAGCCGAAACCTGGGTGGCGCAGCGGCGCCTTCTGCACCGCCGCAACCTGCTGGTTGGAAGGACCGTGGCGTGCGTCGATCCATTCGAGAACATCGGGAGAGAGCGTGTAGTCGCGCGCCAACTCGCGGTCGGTGACCGGAGGGTCGAACAGCCGCTGCCGTTCGTCACCGGTGAGCAAGGTTCGCCGCGCCATGGGGTGTCGCCCCCGCGTCTGCGGTGGCTCACAATTCACCGGAGCGCAGACGCCGAACAGGCGGATCGGCCAGTCGCCAGATAGGGGCGGGGGGGCGTTCGCTTTCTGTGACCCATTGCGTGGTTTAGCGCGCAAACCTTGAGGTGAGCCTTTCTCGTCGCATCACCAAAACAAGAAATGACAGTACCTTCGTACTGTCGTTTCCAGTCCACAATTTGTAGTCGATCAGCCTTTGGGCATGATGACTGTGTCGATCACATGAATGACTCCATTGGTGCATTCGATGTCAGCCGAGGTGACCTTGGCTCCGCTCACCTGCACCCCGTCGGTGCCATCCACGTCAAGCGTCTCGCCTGAGGCCGACGCTGGGCTCATCTTCTTACCTTTGACGTCTGCGGCCATAACCTTTCCTGGAATCACATGGAGCTTGAGGATTTTGGTCAGCTTTTCCTTGTTTTCCGGCTTGACCAGTTCATCCACAGTGCCCGCGGGCAGCTTCGCGAAAGCGTCGTCCGACGGCGCGAAAACGGTGAACGGACCCGCGCCCTTCAAGGTGTCCACGAGGCCAGCCGCTGTCACGGCAGCCACGAGGGTCTTGAACGAGCCGGCGGCCACAGCGGTGTCTACGATATCATGCATAACTAAAAATCCTTTTTGGGTGATTTGGCGCCGCGTGACGCACGCCCTAAACCACGCGCTATGCGGTTGGTTCCCCGGGTATTTCCGGCGCGCATAGTCTCTCGCATTCCTGAGGTGCTCCGCTTTTCGCAGATGGCGATCACAGCCATGCGATGCACGGCTCCATCTTCAGGGAACATTTCCCGGCATATGCCGTTTCGGGGCCTGAGATCCAGACTGCCGAACGGCCGCCAGGTCCCCGATCAAGGGATAGCCCGCGCGGCAATCAACGAGCGGATCGAGAAACGCCTTTTATTGAGTGAGTATTTATCTGGAAATCCGGAACAACTTCGCCTCTACGCGGTTTACACGCGGAACCCCAAGGACCAGCCCCAATGAACTATGAACAAGGCAACGCAACCGATCTCAAGGACAAGTTTTGGCAGGCGATGACACAATCTTCTTTTGTCATGCTCCAGCTGGATGAAGATCAGGACAGTGCAGCGCCGATGACCGCGCAGCTCGATAAAGACGCCAACTCAGCGATATGGTTCTTCACCGGGCGAAACAGCCGCTTCGGAGCAATGGGACCGGCAACGGCAACCTATCAATCCAAAAGCCACGATGTCTTCTGCCGTTTTTCGGGCGTTCTTTGCGAAGAAACCAGCCGCGAAAGGCTCGACAAGCAATGGAGCAATTTCGTCGAAGCCTGGTTCCCCCTCGGCAAAGACGACCCAAACCTGCTTATGATGCGTATGGATCTGGGCGACGCGTCGATCTGGGCCGGAGAGCTCGGCGTAATCAATACTGCCCGGATGATGCTCGGTATGGACGTAAATAACAAAATAAAAGGAGGCCACGCGGAGGTAAACCTCTGACCCTTGGCGTTGCTCAGCTAACAAATGGCGCGCTGCCCTCCGCCTGGCTGGATTCCTTTTCTTCCGTGTATTCAGAAAGCATCCTTATGCGTGACGAAAAGCCCGGTTCCTCAGACCCTTCTCAGCTGCTCCAAAGGGCGCTGTCGAGGTGGGACAATGAGGGCGGCGCGAGCCGCCACGCGTCACAAGAGAATTTAGTCCCCGACGAAGTGGGATCTGATCCACTCCAGTTGATCAACGCCGAATTGGTGAAACGCCCTATGCCGCGCAAATTTGTTGGGCGTCGAAAGCCGCCAGCGTCGCCATCGTGACGATACGGGAAACGGAATCTCCGAGCCTGCAGACCTGCACAGGGCGTATAAGCCCAACTAGGATCGGACCCACCACCGCCCCCCCGCCGAGCGCCTGAACCAGCGTCGTCGAGATGGCGGCGGAGTGGATGGCTGGCATGACCAGGACGTTCGCCGGCTCGCTGAGCCGCTGGAAGGGGTAGTTCT